>CAKQWL010000192.1 GCA_934278965.1 uncultured Clostridia bacterium
ATGCGGCGCTTGGAACCGGTGTCCGGAAATTTGCGGATAACGAAGCGGAGGAAGCCGCAGGAAAATGCATTGAAAGCGGGCGAAAGCAGCTTGCGGGCGGCGGTGAATACGAGATTCGCTGGGAAATGGAATATGAGGATGATGTGCGCGGTTACAGCAGAGAAAATTCTTTGCAGAATCCGTCCGTAACCTTGGCGGTCACCATAAAGACAGATGATTTCTTTCGGCTTCCGTTTCTGTTTAAAGATTCTATCACAAGAAAATCCAAGTATGAAATCAAAGGGCTTTCCGCCCTTTGATTTTTTGTGTAAACAGAGGATTCTTTCTTACTCGGTGATGAGGGAGGGTCGAAATGGAGAAATCTTGACAAACGAAGGAATTGTAATATAATTAAAGTTATCGAATTGGAATAGGAGAGGAATGCTATGGCAAAGGAAAAGATCAATTTTGAAGACGCGCAGGTGAGGCATGATTATCGGCATACCGCGTCGCATATCATGGCACAGGCTGTGAAACATATCTGGCCGGATGCGAAGCTTGCAATCGGTCCTGCGATCGAAAACGGATTTTATTACGATTTCGACCTTGAGCATAGATTTACGGAGGAGGATTTTCTGAAAATCCAGAAGGAAATGAAGAAAATCGTACAAGCCAATTATCCGCTGAAGCGTTTTGAGCTTCCGAGAGAGGAGGCCATTCGGCTGATGGAGGAAAAGCAGGAGCCGTACAAAGTGGAGCTGATCCGGGATCTGCCGGAGGATGCGGTTATTTCGTTCTATGAACAGGGCGAATTTGTAGATCTTTGTGCCGGCCCGCATATGGAATCAACCGGACAGATTAAGGCGTTCAAGATTATGAGTGTGGCCGGAGCGTACTGGAGAGGAAATTCGGATAATAAGATGCTCCAGCGGCTTTACGCGACCGCGTTCCCGAGTCAGGAAGAACTGGATGAATATGTGAACCGTGTGGAAGAAGCGAAGCTGAGGGATCACCGCAAAATCGGCAAGGAAATGGATCTTTTTGCAATCTTTGAAGAGGGTCCGGGCTTCCCGTTCTTTATGCCGAACGGAATGGTTATCCGGAATGAGCTGGAAGCTTTCTGGAGACAGGAGCACAAAAAGAGAGGCTATCAGGAGATTAAAACACCGCTGATTCTGAATGAGCAGCTCTGGAGAACCTCCGGACATTGGGATCATTATAAGGATAATATGTACTTTACAAAGATTGACGGAGAGGATTATGCGATTAAGCCGATGAACTGTCCGGGCGCGATGCTCGCATATAAAAGAAAGATGTATTCTTACCGTGATTTCCCGATGCGTGTCGGAGAATTGGGGCAGGTGCACAGACATGAACTTTCCGGCGCGCTGCACGGCCTTATGAGAGTACGGACCTTTACGCAGGATGATGCTCATATTTTCATGCTTCCGGAGCAGGTGAACGAAGAAATTATCGGCGTGGCGAAATTCTGCGACGAAGTATACAAGATGTTTGGATTTGAGTACCATGTAGAACTTTCGACGAGACCGGAGGATTCGATGGGTACGGACGAAGAGTGGGAAATGGCGGAGAATGCTCTTCGGAATGCAATCGAAGAAATGGGCGTTCCGTTCATCGTGAATGAAGGTGACGGGGCCTTTTACGGACCGAAACTGGACTTTCATTTGAAGGATTCGATCGGAAGAACATGGCAGTGCGGTACGATTCAGCTGGATATGCAGCTGCCGCAGCGCTTTGATCTGACTTATATCGGTGCGGACGGTGAGAAGCACAGACCGGTTATGATCCACCGGGTTATTTTCGGATCGATCGAGCGTTTTATCGGAATTCTGACAGAGCATGTGGCAGGAAAATTCCCGCTGTGGCTCGCGCCGGTACAGGCAAAGCTTCTGACGGTAACGGAAAAGTTTGTTCCGTATGCGCAGGAAGTGGCAAAGAAGCTGGAGGAAGCCGGAATTCGTGTGGAGGTTGACGCAAGGAATGAGAAGATCGGGTATAAGCTCAGAGAAGGCAGAAATGAAAGAGCTTCTTATCTTTGTGTAATCGGAGAGCGCGAGGCGGAAGCCGGAACACTTTCGGTGCGTTCGTCGAAGGTCGGAGAGCTTGGAACACTGACGGTAGAAGAGTTTACGGAAAAACTGCTGGAGGAAATTCGTACAAAAGCGATGTAACGGACGAATCCGGGAAGAATATAGAACGGAAAAATCAGAAGATGGGACGGGAGACTGTCCCATTCTCTGTGTTACTTTGTGCAGGATGGTTGAAAAGGAGATTAAAAATGGCAGAATGCAGTCATGATTGCGAAAGCTGCAGCGCAAACTGCGGCGACAGAAAAAATCCGTTTGATTTTACGGAGAAATTAAATGAGTACAGCAGCGTCAAGAAGGTAATTGGCGTTGTGTCCGGGAAGGGCGGCGTCGGAAAATCGATGGTGACGGCCCTTCTTGCTTCGGCAATGAATCGGGATGGGTACCGGACCGCTATCCTGGATGCGGACATTACGGGGCCGTCGATTCCGAAAATTTTCGGCGTGAGCGGGATGACCTATGCGGGAGAAAAGGGAATTGTCCCGGCAAAGAGCAGCGGGGGAATTGAAATGATTTCCGTGAATCTCGTGCTGGAGCATCCGGAGGATCCGGTGGTTTGGAGAGGTCCGGTTATTGCCGGGGCAGTGAAACAGTTCTGGGGGCAGACCCTTTGGGAAAATGAGGATTATATGTTTATCGACATGCCGCCTGGAACCGGTGATGTGCCGCTTACGGTTTTTCAGTCTATTCCGCTGGATGGGATCGTGATTGTGACCTCCCCGCAGGAACTGGTTTCGATGATTGTGGAGAAGGCCGTAAAAATGGCGAAGATGATGAACATTCCGGTGATCGGTGTTGTGGAAAACATGTCGTATTTTCAGTGTCCGGACTGCGGAAGTCGGCATTCCATTTTTGGTGAAAGCCACATCGATGAGGCGGCGGCAAAGTGGGGAATCCAGGTGGTCGCAAAACTGCCGATGGATACGAGGCTGGCACAGGCAGCGGATCACGGAGAAATTGAGAAGCTGACCGTAGAAGAGATTGCGCCGATCACGGAGGCAATCAAGGAACTCCACTGAGTGATCAGAAAGTTCTATATAAAAATTTATAACGAAAGGCCGCCGTACAAAGAAAATTTTGGAAAGGCGGCCTTTTATTCTAAATACTAAATAGAGGGAGTGATTGCGCAAACAGCGGCGGCGGCACTGGAAAAAGCAAACTGCAGATTGTATCCGCC
>CAKQWL010000193.1 GCA_934278965.1 uncultured Clostridia bacterium
CTCTATTTATAATTTACACTTTATTTATGATACTTTTCGTTCCGATTGATTTTGAAGGCCCGATAGATCTGCTCCAGCAGGATCACCCGCATCATCTGATGCGGAAAGGTCATCCGGGAAAACGAAAGCTTCATATTCGCCCGCGCAGATACCTCCCTGGAAAGTCCGAGCGAACCTCCGATGACCAAAACAAGACTGCTGTGTCCGGCAAGGCCAAGCTCTGCCACCTTTTCGGCGAGCTGCTCCGAGCTGAGTTCCTTTCCGAGGATCTCCAGTGTGATCACATAATCGCCTTTATCTATCCGTTTTAGAAGTTCCCTGCCCTCCGCTTCTTTTACCGCCTCCTCCTCCGCAGGTCCTGCATTTTCCGCAAGGCGCGCTTCCTTGATCTCAACAATCCGAAGAGAGCAGTAGGCCGAGAGCCTTTTGGAATACTCGGTCACGGCCTCCGTCCAGTATTTTTCTTTTAGTTTTCCGACGCAAAGAATCGTAATATTCATCCCCGTGCCTCCCTTTCCTCGACTTCTCCGTCCAGCAAAAACATCGGAGAAAGTTCATCCCGGCCGATAACATGAAGCTCCAGATGCCGTCCGATCCGCAGCCCCCTCTCCTCTAAAAGATTGCGAACGGTCTGATATGCCATTTCCGGAAAGTTGTTTTCCCGAGAAAGATGTGCGAGAAGTACTTCTCTATACCCTCCTGCCTCCGCGCAGATACGGCAGATCTCCTCTGCTGCTGCCTCGTTGGAAAGATGGCCGAATTCTCCGAGGATTCTTCTTTTCACAGAATACGGATACCGGCAAAATTCCAGCATCTGAACATCATGGTTCGCTTCCAGTACCAAAAGATCCGCAAATCGGACCGCCTGGTGAATCTCCTCTGTAATGCACCCGGTGTCCGTAACAATGCTGATCCCGCGGCCGCCCGCCTCAAAGGAATACCCTATCGGCTCCGCTGCGTCATGCGAAAGCCGAAACGGCGTCACCCGGATATCACCGATCAGAAAAGACTCCCCGGCGGCAGCAATCTTTCTCCGCGATTCCGGGACCGAGTCGGAAATCTGTTCCCATGTACCTCTGCTGGCGAAGAAATCGGCCTCCGTCAGCTTCTTGGAAAGAATCCGAACGCTTTTGACATGATCGATGTGTTCGTGTGTCACCAGAATGCCGCTGACTTCCTCCGGCAAAACGCCGACCTGGGAAAGCCCTTTTAGAATTTTCCTTCCGCTGATTCCGGCATCAACGAGAAGCGCGGTTGTTTCCGTTTTAACAAAATAGCAGTTTCCGCTGCTGCCGCTCGAAAAAGAGCAAAAACTCAGCTTCATAAAAATCCTTTCTCTGTCCCTTCTATCCCGGTGCTCCCTTTATTTCTCAAGTGCTTCGATATAAAAATCACGGCCGTCCGCAAGCGTGATCTTCCACGCAGGAAGCGCCGTATCCGATACTGCCTCGGAACTCTCGTAGGAGTCCCGATTGATCCAGTAAACGAGGTGCATTTCCGCGATATGCACCGTTTCGTGCTCCTCCCGCTCTGCCATAAAATTGATTAGTGCCGCCGCCGCGGAAATCGTCCGCAGCTTTTTTTCCGAGAATTCCCGAGGCAGGAACAGGGAACTGTCTATTGCGGCAAGCTGTCCGTTCCGAAAAACAAAATCGATCGAGCTGCCCGCCAGTTCTTTGCCATTTGCCGTACATCCAAAGACCACCTCGACACTTCCGTCCTCCTGCCTTCGGATTTCTTTTTCTTCGATTTCTTCCTGATCCAGCCGAAGTTCCTTCAGCAGCCTTTTTCCGATATCCGTGTAATCGGTCTCTCCCGTTCCGGATACTTGAAACGAAGCGCTTGCAAGGAGCTGTTCTTTTTCCGCTTCCGAAACGGTCCGATGTTCGACGGAAAGAGTCGGCATATCGCCATGCTTCTCCGGAATACGCGGAAGATCCACATAAATCTCATTCTCTTCTAATACATGGAGGAGCGCCGTTTCGTTTTTCAGCTCCCGGTTATCCTCTTTCCGCATACACGCGCCGATCAGGAAAAAATCGGTTACAATCAAAGCAATGATCAAAATTGTCTTTGCTTTCGTCCAATCCATACAGCCCTCCTACTCTTTGATCCGGCTTTCATAAAGCCGATTTGCTCCGAGATACTCTGCCGTATAAAGATCAAAATAAACCGCCAGCTCTCCGGAGTTGAGGAACACGGTATAGCATGGCCGCAGAGCCTGCTCCTCCCGCTGAAGGACATACCCGTAATCCATATCACTGATAGCCCGGACAACCGCGTCGAAGTGCTCCTCTGCTCCCCGTTCCGGAACGGCTTTTTCGGCAGGCGCATTCGGCATCAGCGAATAAAGCTGTTCGTAGTTTTCCGCGATGACATTGATTGGCGATGCGGCTTCTGCCATTTCCCCTCGGGATCCTTTGTCAAACACAAGTCTTCCGCACTTAAAATAAGTGATCTGATCGCCGGAAACCTCCGCTTCAATCAGTCCGCCTTCTTCCGAATAAAGATTCCTTCCGTCTACCGACGCGCCGAATTCGAAGCGATATCCGCCCCCCGGAAGCGCCTCCGCATAGGTCAGATACGGCGAAACAACCGCACTTCCATCTCCGGAAAAAAGATTTTGCTCGCTTAATTTCGCGAGCACTCGTTCCAGTGCCGTAAAATAGCGGTCCGTACTCCGTTCGGAGGCATCTGCCCTGTACTCGATGCTCCCGTCGATGTCCACAATCAGTGTTCGCTCTCCATATCCGTACATGTAAATCGTCTTTCCGCTCTGTTCCTCAATTTTTCGCACAAAATCAAATGTATCCGTAAAAAAGCTGCGCGCTGCGGTTTCCGGGGCCGGGTCCTTTTCATCCGCAAACCGTACGCTTTCTTCTGTAAGATCCACAGAGAGAATAGCCGGCACAAGGACGCGCGCGGAAAGCTCCTGTCCGACCAGCGAGCCCATCGGATAGTATGTCAGATTCTCGGAAGCCGCCAGCTCGGCCGTCTTTTCCAGCAACCTGTCGGCCGAAATATTGGAAACAATCCGATAATAGCGATTTGTGCCGCTGTCATAAAGAAGCATGCTCTCGCTGCTCCCCGCCGAGAATCCGATTTCGCTCAAATTTTTGATCCCGTCCACGGCCGGCGGCACGCGCACGCCCAGGACCTCGCAGTATTCCCGGAACGGCAGCGTATAATCAAATACCGCGCGAACGGATTCATATTTCATCACTTCTTCGTACTGCTGCTTTGAAATCTCCTCGATGTAGGTATCCTCCGACGAAAGCACCTGCCGGAAATAAGAGAGAACGGAAACGCTGCCGCCGTCCCAGCAGGCGGATTTTTCATTTTCCAGCTTTGTGAAAGTATCGTTCCCAACGCAGACATCAATATGCCCCGGAATTACAATATCCGCGACCTGAAGCTGCTGCTCACTCCCGCTCTCAAAGGGCAGGTGAAGCCGTTCCAAGGACAGATCTTCGAATCGCAGATCTTCCCAAAAAAAATACAAAAGTAGTATTGTCCATAAAAACAATACTACTAACGCTGCACTTTTTATCTTTTCAATCACGCTGTTTGCTGATTTCCTCATC
>CAKQWL010000194.1 GCA_934278965.1 uncultured Clostridia bacterium
CTGAACTACCGGACCGCAATTAATGGTGGGCGCTATAGGGCTCGAACCTATGACCCTCTGCTTGTAAGGCAGATGCTCTCCCAGCTGAGCTAAGCGCCCTTATCATGGTAGCGGCGAGTGGATTCGAACCACCGACCTTCCGGGTATGAACCGGACGCTCTAGCCAACTAAGCTACACCGCCACACATCTCATTTTTTCGCGACATCTCTAAGTCGTCGCAAAAATTATATTAACATTTCAGGGCTGATATGTCAATGATTTTTTGCATATATTTCACATTCTTTCACATCCTGTTTTTTTCTGCCATATACTGAAGCAGAATACTGCGCAGAGGCAGGTGTTTTCTTTTTTGAATCGTCCTGCGCTGCAGAATCGGAGGGTCTATGCTGCACAAACGGAATCGGGCCGAAACGGCTTTTTACCCCCATCCTGCCGCCTACACTTTCGGCGGAGGCAATCGGGTTTCCTCTGTCCCAATCGACTTTTTTACGCTTGACATGCTGCCGATCGGCGCGCACGCGGCTGTCCGCGAAATTCTATGCGGCGGTTTTTCCGGCCGGCGAATGATGGATCTCGGGCTTATTCCGGGTGCCCCGGTCCGCGCTCTTTACAAAAGTCCTCTCGGAGATCCGATCGCTTATGAAATATTCGGTGCGGTCATTGCCATTCGAAAAAAAGATGCTTCGAATGTGCGGATTCAAATCCTTCCCTAAGCAAATGCATGAAACAATCGCATTTTCACACCAAAATCCATCCTGTCAGAAAGGATCGTTTTCGATATGAAAAAAGCCTCTGAAAAAATCGTCAAACTTGCTCTTGCCGGAAACCCAAATGTTGGTAAGAGCACTCTTTTTAACGCGCTGACCGGAATGAACCAGCATACTGGGAACTGGCCCGGCAAGACGGTCGGACTGGCTGTCGGAGAATTTACTTACCGCAATGTCCTTTTTAGCATTACCGATCTACCGGGAACTTATTCGCTGATCTCTTCTTCGGAGGATGAGGCCGTCGCCCGCCGGTATCTGTGCTCCGGCGGCGCAGAGCTTGTGGTGATCGTCGCAGACGCCTGCTGTCTTGCACGAAGTCTCGCGCTTGTTCTCCAAATTCGAAAAATTACGCAAAACATCATTCTCTGTGTCAATTTACTGGATGAAGCGAAAAAGAAGAAAATCCGGGTCGATCTCGAAAAGCTTGCTTCCCTCCTTCAAATCCCCGTCATCGGAACGGCTGCCCGGGAAAAAAGCGGCCTCCCGGAACTCAAAGAAGCCCTCTTTCTTTTTTCTGAACATAAGACACCGTCTGCGGCGTGCAGTCATCCCTCAGCTGACGCAGAGACCGTCATCGCGACCCCTGTATCAGCGCCCGAATCGCTGTCCCCGGAAGACTGCGAGCAGCGGATTCTTCACGCTGCTCCGGAAGCCTTCATCAAAGGAGCAAGCGCGCTTGCCCGCCGATGCGTTTCGGAGGATTCTGCCGATACAAACCGGCGTGACCGGAAAATCGACCGTATCATCACATCCAGGCTTTTCGGATTTCCGATCATGCTGCTGCTCCTTGCCCTTATTTTTTTCCTGACCATTCGCGGAGCTAATCTCCCCTCTCAGCTGCTTTCTGATCTGTTTGCGGCACTCGGTACAAAACTGGATGCACTTTTTGCGGCCCTGAAACTTCCGCCGTTTCTGCATTCCCTCCTCAAGGACGGTCTTTATGATACACTGACCTGTGTCATTGCGGTCATGCTGCCTCCGATGGCAATCTTCTTTCCGCTTTTTACGCTGCTGGAGGACCTTGGATTTTTGCCGCGCATTGCCTTTAACATGGATCGCGCTTTTCGCGGTGCCGGTGCCTGCGGCAAGCAGTGTCTTACAATGATGATGGGCTTCGGCTGTAATGCCTGCGGTGTCACGGGCTGCCGTATCATCGATTCGCCGCGGGAAAAACGGATTGCGATTTTGACGAACAGCTTCGTTCCCTGCAACGGCCGCTTTCCAACCCTGATCGCACTGATTTCTGTCTTTTTTGTCCCGCAGCAAGGGGACATCGCGCCGCATACCTCCGAAAGCATCCTGCCTTCTTCGTTAACAGCCTCGCTGCTTTTGACGGCGGCGATTGTCCTTAGTATTTCGGCAACACTCATCGTATCCCGGCTGCTTTCCGCAACGATTCTAAAGGGTTCGCCTTCTTCGTTCCTCCTGGAGCTTCCGCCTTACCGCCTGCCGAAGGTTCCGGAGCTTCTGGTTCGCTCTCTCTTGGATCGTACCGTTTTCGTTTTAGGGCGCGCCGTGTCCATTGCTGCGCCCGCCGGTATTCTCATTTTTCTGGCGGCTAACTGTACTGCTCCAAGTGGTCTGTCTTACCTAACCCTTTTTACGAACACTCTGGATCCCCTCGGCCGTGCTGTCGGAGCGGATGGCATCATTTTAGCGGCGCTTCTTTTATCCTTTCCGGCGAATGAGCTCTTTTTGCCGATCCTGCTGATGGCCTACACTGCACAAGGTACATTGAGCGGTGCGGAGGATCTCGTCGGACTGGGCATGATCCTCCGTGCGAATGGCTGGACCGAGCTTACCGCTGCCACGGTACTGCTTCTCTCCCTGTTCCACTTTCCGTGCGGCACGACCTGCCTGACTATCCGAAAAGAAACCGGCAGTCTCCGATGGACTTTGGCCGCGGTTCTACTCCCGAC
>CAKQWL010000195.1 GCA_934278965.1 uncultured Clostridia bacterium
CCCCGGATGCGCTGGAAGAATCCGGTGATTTCATCAAACCGATTCAAAAGGGCATTTTCAGCGCAGACCGCATCACCGGCGAGCTTGGCGCTGTCATTAACGGAGAGATTATCGGCCGGGAATCGGACGAGGAAATCACCTTCTTTGAAACGACCGGCAGCGCTGTCCTTGATATCGTTCCGGCACAGCGGATTTACGAAAAGGCGATTGCTCTCGGCGTCGGCCATATGATCGAGCTTTAGACGAACCAATTTCAAGATTCGTTTTGCCGATCTACATCCGATCCGCATGATTAAAAACGGGCGGAAGGTTTCTGCTTTTTTAGCAGGAATCTTCCGCCCGTTTTATTTTATAAGCTGCGAATTGCAGGCCGCGAAACCGCAGACCATGCTCATACTTATTTTCCTTTTATGTCCCTCTTATGCCGACCCTATGAATCATTTTTTCTTCATTCCCCGCGCTCTTCCGCCTCGTGATTTTTCCAAACGACTTCCATCTTTGCTGTGTATTTCAGTTCATTTTCCCGGTCGCCCAGCGCGCGGTAGACAGAAATCAGTTCATCCATCACCTCCAGGTTTGACGGACTCAGCGCAAGCGCCCTTTTGAAAGCGTCCACCGCCTCTTGTGCCTGTCCGGTGCACGCATACGCAATCCCAAGATAATAATGCATCGGCCACCAGGACGAAAGTACGCCGTCCCGATAACGCGAAAGAATTTCGATTCCCTCGTGGTATCTTCCGGAAGCGATCGCGGCCGTCCCCTCCTCGATCTCCATCGGCCCGGCAAGCGATGCCATCCGTTCTTCTATTTCTTTGCATTCCTCCTGCACCTCGTCCGCAAGCGGATTCCTCTTAATCTTAGCGAGAAAATCCGACCAAGTCAAATACGCTTTGGTGTAAAGACCCATATTCAAATAAGCGAACCCAAGATAGTAATAGGGGAACGCAAACTCCGGAAACCGCAGAGTCAGTGTCTCCAGACACTCCATGGTCTCCGCCTTAAAGCTCCCGATGAAGCGTTCCAGCTCCTCCGGGGACAGCGCCTCCTCCCGCTCATTTGCCGTTTGGTAAATTTCGCGGCAGAAAAGCGCATAACTGTAGAGCGCATCCCGCGCGTTTTCATTGAACAGAAGCGCACCTGCTGCAAGGCAGGCCGCTGCCTTCAGCTTTCCGTTTCTGAAATGCGCGTGCGCCTCGTTTACCAGCACCTCTTCCGTATGCTCCCGAAAAGTACGCTGTAAAAACTGCTTGTATGCGTCCGTATACGGAAAATCCGGATCCGCGCCGATGAAGATCCCGCAGGCGCGCGTGAGATCGAGCATCGAAAGCTGCCCTTAGCCGCCGTACATCTGTGCGGCTGTGTCCGCACGGATCGGAAGCGGCACGCCGCTCAAAAGGTCACCTGCATTCATTCTGTTTAAAAAATCGTCAGAAAGCTCATCGAAGACATATTCTTCGATGAGCTCTTTGAAATACGGTTTTACTCGATTTCCCGCCATTTTCATTCCCTTCTGGTGCCGCCTCCCGGCACCGACAATAACTCCTATAATGCCCGGAAGCGCTCGTCCTTCAGCATCCCGTGATCTCGCATGGCCTGATGGATCTGCGCCAGCATCGCTTCCTTATCC
>CAKQWL010000196.1 GCA_934278965.1 uncultured Clostridia bacterium
TGCGAATAGTCTGGCAAGCGAGCTCTTCGGGCCGTCTGTCGGTAGGGAGCTCCGCGTCAACGCGGTGAAGGCGGTGCTGATTTCATCGCTCTTTATGCTGATTTATATCATCATTCGGTTTGAATGGAAGTTCGGTGTGGCGTCCATCGCGGGCGTCCTCCACGATGTTTTGATGGTCATTGCTTTTTATGCGATTTTCCGGATTCCGGTAAACAATCCGTTTATTGCTGGCGTTTTGACGGTTGTCGGATACTCCATCAACGATACGATCGTGATTTTCGACCGGATTCGGGAAAATCTCGGATTGATGAAGAAAAACGATATGGATGCTGTGATCAATACCAGCGTGAATCAGACATTGGTGCGTTCGCTGATGACATCGTTTACGACGTTTGTCGTTATGGTACCGCTTTATCTCCTGACAGGGTCGGCGATTCGAGAGTTTACGCTGCCTTTGATGGTCGGGATCCTGACCGGGTGTGTTTCATCCATTACAATCTGCAGTCCGCTTTATCGGGATCTTTGCAGGCTGACAGGAAAAGAAAAATATAAGGGCAAGCGCACAGGAGATCATTCTAAGAAACTCAAAAACAGCGCACAGAAGATGCCGGAGAAATAGACCGGAGAGGTGATCGAGAGACCGGATATACTGCGAAAAAGGGATACACTGTATGGAGTCGAAAAAAGAATTTTTAAAGGATCTGGAAAAAATCAATCCGTCCTACGATCTTGAACTGATCGGAAGAGCCTATGATTTGGCCGGAAAAATGCATCAGGGACAGCTTAGAAAATCGGGTGAACCTTACTTAATTCATCCGATTGAGGTAGCCAGGATTCTGGCGGAGCTCGGTATGGATGACCAGGCGATCGTTGCCGGTCTGCTTCATGATGTGGTAGAGGATACGGAGTATACGACAGAGCAGCTGCGTGCAGATTTCGGCGATGAAATTGAGCTCTTGGTGGACGGTGTCACAAAACTGGGTTCTTTCAAATACGAGAGCAAAGAGGAGCGTCAGGCAGAGAATCTGCGCAAGATGTTCCTTGCGATGTCAAAGGATATTCGTGTTCTGATCATTAAGCTTGCGGACCGTCTGCATAACCTTCGGACGATCAATTACATGACGCAGGATAAGATCCAGGAGAAGTGCAAAGAAACACTGGAAATTTATGCACCGCTGGCGGCAAGACTCGGAATTTATACGATGAAGTTCGAGCTGGAGGATATTGCGCTTAAATATACTGACCCGGAAGCGTACTATAATCTGGTAGAACAGGTTTCGGCGAAAAAATCGCAGCGGGAGGAGGTTATCCATACCGTTATCGAAGAAATCAAAGAAGGACTTGCGGATCTCAATCTTCACTACGATATCATGGGGCGCTCCAAGCATTTTTACAGTATTTATCGGAAGATGAAGATGCAGAATAAGCAGATCGATGAAATCTTTGATCTGACGGCAGTGCGCATTATTGTTGACACGATCAAGGACTGCTATGCGGTTCTCGGCATTGTGCATACACTGTGGAAGCCGATTCCGGGAAAATTCAAAGACTACATTGCCATGCCGAAGCCGAATATGTACCAGTCCCTCCATACGACGGTAATCGGAGACAACGGCGATCCGTTTGAAATTCAGATACGGACTTATGAAATGCATAAAATCGCTGAGTACGGTATCGCGGCGCATTGGAAATACAAAGAGGGAATTCATAACAATAACGAAAATGAAGAAGTGAAGCTGGCCTGGCTTCGGCAGACACTGGAATGGCAGAAGGACATGAAAGATCCAAAAGAGTTCATGGAAACTTTGAAAGTGGATCTCTTTGCCTCTCAGGTATTCGTTTTTACGCCGCAGGGAGAGGTCGTGGAATTGCCGGCCGGCTCTACACCGCTGGATTTTGCTTTTAAAATCCACTCTGCGGTCGGTTATAAATGTGTCGGGGCGAAGGTAGACGGAAAGATTGTTCCAATCGAAACGACGCTGAAAAACGGAAATATCGTTGAGATCATTACATCCAATAATTCCGGCGGACCAAGCGCGGATTGGCTTAAAATTGCCAAGAGCAGTTCGGCACGGAATAAAATCCGCCAGTGGCTGAAGAAGAAGGAAAATCCGGCGGATGTGATGGAAAAGGGAAAGGAAGCGATCGAACGCTACGTTCGTAAAAAAGGCTGCGATCCAAAAGAAGTTCTTAAAAATGCTTCCATTACAAAAGCGGCAAAGCAGCTTTCGATGTCGTCGGTGGACGAGCTTTACTCGCAGATTGCTTCCGGCGGACCGTTTGTCAGCAAGGTCGGTGCCCTTTTGATTGGATATTATAACGAAGAACGGAAGCAAGAGGAGCAAAAGGAGGAATCCAGCGGTTCCATTGCGGCGCTGTTAAGCGGCGGCGGGAAGAAAACGCAGCAGCATGTTCATAAAAGTGATTCGTCCGGTATTGTTGTAAAAGGAATCGATAATCTTCTGATTCGAGTGTCCAAGTGCTGCAACCCGGTACCGGGGGATGACATTATCGGATTTATTACCAAAGGCAGAGGAATCTCTGTGCATCGAACAGACTGCATCAATGTTCTCACGACACCGGAGGAGGAAAAGGGCCGGTTTATCGAGGTCGAGTGGGATCAGACGAAGCTGGACAAGTCGTATAACGCGGATATCAGTATTCTGGCGGATGACCGAAAGGGTCTTTTTTCGGACATTTCCAAGGTATGCGAAGATATGGATGTGCATATTACCGGCGTCAACGCAAAGAGCGCAAAGGACCGGAGTGTCAGCATTACGATGACCCTGTCCATTTC
>CAKQWL010000197.1 GCA_934278965.1 uncultured Clostridia bacterium
TTGCCGAAGCGGAAAAAGCGGGAGCAATGAGTCAGACTCTCGAAGTGCGGGCGTCCAACGAACCGGCCCAAAGGCTTTATGAGAAATTCGGATTCCGCACGGTCGGTGTCCGCAGAAATTACTACGAAGACAGCGGTGAGGACGCTCTTATTATGTGGCGCAGTCCGCAGGAAACAGAAAAAGCATAAAAAAAGCAAACCCTTCCATACTAACTAACGAAGAGGGCCGGGCATCAGGCGAGCGCGGCGGAGAAGTCACGCTCCTGAAATGCCGCCGAAGGGAGGGTTTTATGAGAAGAAACGGGAGAGATCCCTACAGAGATTATGATTTTGAGTTCGGCGATGATATGAGTGTAACGGCAAGCCATTGCAGCCGCTTCACCCGGAGAAACGATCTGGACATGTTCAATATGACGGATTATCAGTCGTGTGAAAACTGTCGGCATATGACACCGGATCATCGCTGTATTATCAGAGAGAAAGGCTGAAAAATGAGAGACGGGAAATTCCTGACGATCGCGTTTGAATCAAGCTGTGACGAAACTGCGGCGGCGGTTTTGGCGGATGGGAGAGAGGTACTCTCCAGTGTTATTTCGACGCAGATTGAAATTCACAAGGTGTTCGGCGGTGTCGTGCCGGAGATTGCATCAAGGCATCATTTGGAGAATATCAATGCCGTAACGGAGCAGGCGCTGACGGAGGCCGGTGTTACATGGGATGAAATCGACCTCATCGGCGTAACGAAGGGTCCGGGACTTGTAGGAGCGCTTCTCTGCGGGATTGCCACTGCGAAGGCCTTCGCACTTGCCAAAAATAAACCGCTGGTCGGTGTACAGCATATCAAAGGACATATCTGCGCGAACTATGTGGCTCATCCGGAGCTGACGCCGCCGTTTACGGCGCTGGTGATTTCCGGAGGGCATACCAATCTGGTTGAAGTGAGCGGGTATGATTCTTACCGTGTGCTCGGTGCGACGCGTGATGACGCGGCAGGCGAGGCCTTTGACAAGGTGGCGCGTGTGATCGGACTCGGTTATCCGGGCGGGCCGCTGATCGACCGACTGGCGAAGGAAGGGAACCCGCACGCTGTGGAATTCAAGAGAGTTTATCTGGAAAAGGACAGCTTGGATTTTTCATTCAGCGGAATCAAGACCGGCGTTTTGAATTATATCAATTCAGAGAAGCAGGCCGGAAGAGAGATCGTTCCGGCGGATATCGCGGCGTCCTTCCAGCAGGCTGTGCTGGATGTGATTGGAAAAAAGACAATCGCGGCTGCGGAGAGAATGGGCGAAAAAAAGCTTGTGCTTGCGGGCGGGGTTGCGGCAAACAGCGCGCTCCGCGCCCAGCTTGCAGACGCGTGCAGGGAGAAAGGAATCCAGCTTTTCTGCCCTCCGCCGGTGCTCTGTACCGATAACGCAGCGATGATCGCCTGCGCGGCGTATTATGCCTATCAGGAGGGCGTGCGGGATGATCTGACGCTGGATGCGTATCCGGCACTGGCTCTCTGACAACGGCTCGCGCGGCGTACTGCCGCAGGAGAGAGCGAAGTGAAATGAAGGACAAGACGGATATAGGATATAAAATCAGGAAAGCAAATAAAATATGATAGTATTAAGTGCAACAGAGATTACAAAAGAATATGGGACGGATGTGATCCTGAAAGATGTTTCCTTCCATGTAAATGCCGGCGACCGGATCGGGCTGATCGGGCAGAACGGCGCAGGGAAAACAACCCTTTTGAAAATCCTTGCGGGCGATATGCCCTATGAGCACGGGAACATTTTTGTCTCTTCCGATCTGACAATCGGTTATTTGAGGCAGAAGGACGATTTTTCGCCGGATGCCACCGTGCTGGAAGAGGTTTATCGGATTTTTGCACCGCTGAAACAGGCGGAGGAGGAAATGCACCGGCTTTCCGATGAGATCGCGCTGTGTGCCGAAAGGGGAGAAGCCGTCGATCGGCTTCTGGAGCGGTACGATGCTTTGCAGACAAAATTCGAGCGGGACGGCGGATACAGTTATAAAAGTGAAATCGGCGGAGTTCTTTCCAGCATGGCTTTTGACGAATCGTTTTACAGCAAGAAGATTTCCGTGCTGTCCGGCGGGGAACGCACACGGCTTGCGCTGGCATGCATGCTGCTCCGGAAGCCGGATCTTCTGATGCTGGATGAGCCGACGAATCACCTGGATATCGGGACCTTAAAATGGCTGGAACAGTACTTGAAGGCGTATAAAGGCACGATTCTGGTCATCTCTCATGACCGGTATTTCCTGGATCAGCTTGTAAACCGCATTTTTGAAGTCGAGAACCATAAGCTTTATACATACGAGGGCAATTACAGTACATTTGCCGAAAAAAAGGCGGCGCGGCGGGCTGCCGAAATGAAGAAGTACGAAAAGCAGCAGACGGAGATCGCCCGCCAGGAGGAGATCATTCGGCGCTTCAAACAGCACAACACAGAGCATTTAACAAAACGGGCCCTTTCCCGCGAGAAAATGCTGGAACATATGGAGCGGGCAGAGCGTCCGGAGGATTTGCCGGATAAAGTGAAGATCAAGTTCCGGCAGGATTACAAGAGCGGAAATGATGTGCTGCTCGGCGAACAGCTTGCCAAGGGCTTCGGAGCCGGAGAGACGAGGAGAGAACTTTTCCGCGGAGTGGACTTCGATATCAAGCGCGGGGAACGAATCTGCATTGTCGGTCCAAACGGCGTCGGGAAGACGACACTTCTCAAAATCATGATGGGCCTGGTCCCGCCGGACAGCGGGCGAATCAAAAAAGGGCATAATGTCGCGTTCGGCTACTATGATCAGGGACAGCGTCTCTTGAACGATGCCAATACGGTGCTTGGTGAGCTGAAAGAAGCGTATCACCTTTATTCGGATACGGATATGCGAAGTATTCTCGGGCGTTTTCTGTTCCGAGGAGAGGATGTCTTTCTTGATGTGGGTTCTCTTTCAGGCGGGGAAAAGGCGAGACTTTCCCTGCTCAAAATGATGCTCTGCGGGGCCAATACATTGATTTTGGATGAGCCGACGAACCATCTGGATATCGACTCTAAAGAAATTTTTGAAGAAGCGCTTTTGGATTTTGAAGGAACGGTCATTGTCGTTTCCCATGACCGGTATTTTCTCAACCGGATCCCGACTCGGATTTTCGAGCTTTCGCCGGACGGAATCACCGAATATCTCGGGAATTACGATTATTATACGGAAAAAAGGCAGGCGACCGCTTCCGGGAAAAAGTATCTTTCCGAGCTTTCGGCTCTTGGAAAAAATGAGGGAGAAGGAACGGCAAGGGAAGTCCGGAAGAACGGGGAAGCCGATCCGAACACGGCAGGCGCCGAGGAGACAGTAAGCACTGCAGAGCTGCGCCGGATGCAGAAGGAGCGCGAAAGAGACGAGCGCCGCATCGCCCGTAAGCTGGAGGTGCTGGAAGAGGAAATCGCTCGTTTGGAGAAAGAATCATCCGAGATTACCGAAAAGATGATGCAGCCGGAGAACCAGACAGATCACGCCCTTTTGGCGGAGCTTCAGGGGGAGTTGGAAACGAGACAATCCCTGCTTTCGGAGAAGTATGAGGCATGGGAAAGGCTGGCCTCAGAAAAATAGGCAAAAAAAGAAAAATTTGTTGCATATAAAGAGGGGCATCGCTATAATAAAGAATGTATTTATTGCAAGTATACGAAAATACGGAGGTTTATGATGACTTTTGAAAAGATAAGAGAAATTATTATGGAGCAGCTCAGCGCACCGGAAAGCGCAGTAACTATGGATACGCATTTGATGAAGGATCTGGAAGCGGATTCTCTTGACGCAGTGGAGATCATTATGGCGATCGAGGATGAATTCGAGATCGAGATTCCGGATGAGGATGCGGAGAAATTCCAGACAGTCGGAGATCTTGTACGGTATGTAGAAGACAAGATTGCGGAAATGGCTTAGGGACAGAGGATTGTGACTATGAAATCAAAACCGACAATTTCGAATGCGGTAATTAAAAGACTACCGCGCTACAGAAGAGATTTAACGGAACTCAAGAATAAGGGGGTCGATAAGATCTCTTCCAATG
>CAKQWL010000198.1 GCA_934278965.1 uncultured Clostridia bacterium
CCGGCCTGCATTTTTTGCGGCAATGCTAAAAATGTTGTGCGGATCAAAGAGAAAAATGTCTGCGAAGACTGTCTGAAGGAATTACAACAGATGAAATAACAGTGCCGCATGCCGTTTTTTCGTGCAGAGGCAGAGCAGTGCGTGTCCGGCCTTGGCCGGATACCTGTTGTTTTTGCCTTAAATTCTGGCGACAGTACAGAGGATAGAAAGAAGGAAGAAAGAAAAAGAAAATACGTTGTAGATAATAAAGCACAAAAGAGGAGGTACAAACGATGATTCAATTTGATCTAATCAGCAAAATTGCACCGGATGTGGCGGAGGCGATGAAGTTGGAGCTGAAACGCCAAAGAGACAACATTGAGCTGATCGCTTCGGAAAACTTTGTTTCGGAAGCGGTGCTGGCGGCGATGGGAAGTCATCTTACCAACAAGTATGCGGAAGGGTATCCGGGAAAACGGTATTACGGCGGCTGTGAGTATGTCGATATCGTTGAAAACATTGCGCGGGATAAAGCCTGCGAACTCTTTGGGGCGGAGCATGCCAATGTTCAGCCGCACTCGGGATCGAATGCAAATCTTTCGGTGTATTTCTCTCTTTTGCAGCATGGGGACACGATTCTCGGAATGAGTCTGCCTCATGGCGGACATTTGACACACGGAAGCGCGGTCAACATGTCCGGGAAATATTTTAATTTCGTATCGTACGGTGTTATGCCGGATACGGAAAGAATTGATTATGACAATGTTCGGGAGATCGCGGTAAAATGTCGGCCAAAGATGATTATTGCTGGTGCCTCTGCGTATCCGCGTACCATTGATTTTGCTAAATTTCGGGAAATCGCAGATGAGGTCGGAGCCATTTTAATGGTAGATATGGCGCACATTGCGGGTATCGTAGCGGCGGGACTTCATATGAATCCGGTTCCGTATGCGGATGTTGTTACGACGACGACACACAAGACGCTTCGGGGACCGCGCGCGGGTCTGATCCTTTGTAAGGAGAAGTACGCGCAGGCGATCGACAAAGGAATTTTCCCGGGAACACAGGGCGGCCCTTTGATGCATATGATTGCAGCAAAAGCGGTGTGCTTTGAAGAGGCGATGCAGCCTTCTTTCCGCACTTATCAGGAGCGTGTGCTGGCGAACGCAAAGGCTCTTGCAAAGAGTTTGACTGACTGCGGCATTCGCCTTGTTTCCGGCGGTACGGATAATCACCTGCTGCTTGTGGATCTCGGTACAGAGGGACCTACCGGCAAAGAAATCGAGATTTTGCTGGATAAGGTCCACATTACCGTAAATAAAAATTCGGTTCCGAATGAAACGAGAAGTCCTTTTGTAACAAGCGGTATCCGGCTCGGCAGTCCGGCCGCAACGACGAGAGGGTTGACGGAAGCGGATTTTGATACAGTCGGGAGGTGCATTGCCAAAATGATTCAGGAGGGCGAGTCTGCAGTGGAAGAGGTTGCGGGAATCGTCGCCGGGATTACGAAAAAGTATCCGCTGTACCCGGAATCGATGGAGTAAAGGACCTTTGTTAAAAGGCCGAAGTATCGCATCATCACAGCACTGAATCAGCGGTACTGAATCGGCGGTCCGAGGCTGAATCGATGAATCAAAATGAAATGCCGCGAAAAGTTTCGCGGCATTTCTTGCAATATTTCGCAGAAATGGGTATACTGAGAAGGATACAGAAGAATCGGATTTCGGAGGATGGAAGTGGCAAAATTTCTGGTAAAAAACAGCGGACCGCTCGTAGGAGAGGTAACGATCAGCGGGTCTAAAAATGCGGTGCTCCCGATCATGGCGGCGGCGCTTTTGACCGATGAAGTGTGCAATATCATGGATGTGCCGAAGCTCAGGGATGTGGATGTGATGTGTAATATCCTGGGGCGAAGCGGTGCAAATGTCCGTGAGGATTATAAAAACAATCAGGTGTTTATCGAAGCGAGAGAGATTACGGAAAATGAGGCGCCTTACGCCCTGGTAAAGAAAATGCGGGCGTCGGTGCTTCTCATGGGTCCGCTCCTTGCCCGCACGGGAAAGGCAAAAATGCCGCTTCCGGGCGGATGCGCAATCGGAGCGCGTCCGATCGATCTGCATTTGAAGGGATTTGCGGCGCTGGGCGCGAAGATCGTAGAGGAAAGAGAAAAGGGTTATGTCGAGGCGATTGCCGAGGACGGACTGGTCGGATGCAATCTTTATCTGGATTTTCCGAGTGTCGGGGCTACAGAAAACATTATGATGGCCGCAGTGCTGGCAAAGGGAACCACCGTGATCGAGAATGTTGCCGAGGAACCGGAAATCGTTGACTTGGCCAATTTTCTGAATAAGATGGGTGCGCGTATTAAGGGGGCCGGTACGGACACCATCAAGATCGAAGGCGTGGAAAGGCTTTCGGGTG
>CAKQWL010000199.1 GCA_934278965.1 uncultured Clostridia bacterium
CAAAATTGTAGCACTGTGCAAGAACAGAGGATATATTTTTCCGGGTTCGGATATTTACGGAGGTCTTGCAAATACATGGGATTACGGTCCGCTTGGTGTGGAATTTAAGAACAATGTAAAGAAGGCATGGATGAGGAAGTTCGTGCAGGAGTCCAAGTATAATGTAGGACTGGACGCAGCGATCCTGATGAATCCGAAAACATGGGTTGCTTCCGGGCATGTCGGCGGATTTGCAGATCCGCTGATCGACTGCAAATCCTGTAAGGCGAGATTCCGAGCAGATAAGCTGGTAGAAGAATACATGAAGGAGAATAATATCACGGGAATCACAGTAGATGGCTGGTCGAATGAAAAGCTGGAACAGTACATCGCTGAAAATAATATCCCGTGTCCAGAGTGCGGCAAGTCCGATTTTACTTCGATTCGTCAGTTCAACCTGATGTTCAAGACTTTTCAGGGTGTTACCGAAGATGCAAAAGCCGAGATTTACCTGAGACCGGAAACGGCACAGGGAATTTTTGTAAACTTCAAGAATGTCGCGCGAACGACCAGAAGAAAAATTCCGTTTGGTATCGCGCAGATCGGAAAATCGTTCCGAAATGAAATCACACCGGGAAATTTTACATTCCGGACAAGAGAGTTTGAACAGATGGAGCTGGAATTTTTCTGCAAGCCGGGAACCGATCTGGAATGGTTCTCCTACTGGAAAGATTACTGCGTAAAGTTCCTGAAATCACTCGGTGTTTCAGAAGAGAGCATCCGTTTGCGGGATCACGAAAAAGAAGAGCTTTCGCATTACAGTAACGCGACGACGGATATTGAGTACCTGTTCCCGTTTGGCTGGGGCGAGCTTTGGGGCATTGCGGACCGAACCGATTTTGACCTGAAGCAGCATATGGAATTCTCTGGTCAGGATATGAGCTATACGGACCCGGAGACGAATGAGAAGTACATTCCGTATTGTATTGAACCGTCCCTCGGCGCGGATCGTGTCGCACTGGCGTTCCTCTGCGATGCGTACGATGAGGAGACCTTAACGTCTGAAGACGGAAAGGAAGATACAAGAGTCGTACTCCGCCTGCATCCGGCACTTGCTCCGTACAAAGCGGCAGTGCTTCCGCTCGCCAAGAAGCTTGCACCGGTGGCAGAGCCGATTTATGAGGAACTTTCGAAGCATTTTATGGTTGAGTATGATGCTTCCGGTTCGATTGGAAAGAGATACAGAAGAGAAGATGAGATCGGTACACCGTTCTGCATCTGCGTGGATTTTGATACGGAGCAGGATGGCTGCGTGACGGTCAGAGACCGTGATACAATGGAGCAGGTAAGGATTCCGGTTGCCGAGGTAAAGGCATACATTGAGGAGCGCCTTCAGTTTTAGCTCCGGGAGAATTTTATGAAACAGTTTGTCTATTCATTTGCATACGGATCCAGAAATGAAGCGAATCTCTTGGGGAGCAAGGGAGCGAATCTTGCAGAGATGACAAGAATGGGTCTGCCGGTTCCGTTCGGGTTTGTGATTTCCGCGGAAGCGAAAAGCGAATATGACGAAGAAAAAGGAACGATCTCCGAGGAGCTTGCGGCAGAAATTCTGCGCGGCATCTCGGAAATCGAGACAGTGACGGGCAGGGAGTTTGGCAGTGAGCTGGACCCCCTGCTCGTTTCTGTACGATTCAGTGATGCGGAGCGAGAGCAAGGGTTTCATCATAGCGCTGTCCTGAATCTCGGAATGAACGAAACAACGCTCAACGGACTGACGGCACTCTCCGGAGAGGCACATTTTGCGTATGATGCGTATCGGCGCTTTCTTGTCACCTATGGAGAAACGGTCTGCGGGATTGCAAAGGGAGCCTTTTCGGAGACTTCCGAAGCACAGATGGGAAGCCGGAAAAGGACCGAGACGAGGAAGCTCTCTTTGATGCAGCTCAAGGCGCTGACGGATGCTTATCAGCTGCTGATTTCGGAAAGAACAGGTGCGGAAATACCGCAGAAACCGAAAGAACAGCTGATTGCGGCGGTGGAAGCATTGCTTGGGATTGCCGGCCGACCGAAAGCAATTATCGTGCAGGCCATGGTTTTCGGAAATATGGACAAAGATTCCGGCGTGGGGGTTGCTGCTTCCAGGAATCCGCTCACGGGAATTTCGGAGATTTGCGGCCGGTTCCTGCCGCGGGCACAGGGAGATGATATCCGAAAAAATCTGCTTCAGAATCCTGAAAGAGGAAAAGATGCGGAAGAGGATATTGGCGTGTTTTTGGAGAATTTCCCGAAACTCGGCGAGGATGTCATCCGCATTCTGGATCTTTTAGAAAAGCATTACGAGGATCTGCAGGAGATTGAATTCACTGTTGAACGCGGCAAACTTTATATTCTGAAGACGAGGACTGCCGATCGGACTGCATCGGCCGCATTAAAAATCGCGGTGGATATGGAGCAGGAGGGATTGATCGATCGGAAAACGGCGCTGATGCGCCTTTCGACCGCACAGATCGAAGAAATTTTGAATGCCCTTGTTTTGGAGGAGGATGATTACGATCTTCCGGACGATTTCGCCTCGATTATGAAATGGTCGGACGATCTCCGCACGCTGAAGGTACGGGTCAATGCCGATAATCGCGCAGATGCGGCTCTTGGTGTTAAATTCGGTGCGGAGGGAGTTGGTCTTTACCGTACAGAAGAGATCTGGCAGACCGCATCGCAGCGGAAAGCTCTGATGGCGTTTCTTTTTTCGGATTCGGAAGAAGAGAGAAAAGAGGCGAGGGAGGTCCTGCTTGAAAAACAGCAGGAGGATTTTCAGGCTGTTTTTGAAATGATGGAAGACCGGCCGGTTGCGATTCGTCTGATAGATTCATTTCCGCCTTCGGAGCCCGGTTCTGTTTTCCCGGGCTATCGCGGCTGCCGGATTTCCGTGCTTTATCCGGGAATTACGGAAATTCAGACAGAGGCTGTTATTCGTGCTGCGTTAGCCGTACAGAGGGAGAAGGGAATCGAAGCTGCTCCGGAGATTATGGTGCCGCTGGTCGGGAGTGCCGCGGAATTTGCGTTTGTCAAAAAACTCGTTACAGATACGGCGGATCGATGTCTTGATGAAGCCCGGGAAAAGTTGGATTATTCCGTCGGTGCGATGATCGAGGTGCCGCGCGCGGCGCTGATCGCGGACGAACTCGCCAAAAACGCGGAATTCTTTTCCTTCGGAACGAACGATCTGACAAAAGCGACATTCGGTCTCTTTCGGGATGACACTGATGTGGTTATTCGAAAATACCAAGATTCCAATATTTTTGAGAAGAATCCGTTCGTGACGATCGATCCGGATGGGGTCGGCCGGTTAATCCGGATGGCCTCCGAACTCGGAAAATCGATGCGTTCGAATTTAAAGCTGGGCCTTTGCGGCAGTCAGGCGAGGGATGCGGAATCGGTAGAGTTTTGTGACAGAATGGGGTTAAATTATATTTCTTGTTCGCCGCTTTCTATTCCTGCCGCCAAATTTGCAGCCGCACGTGCGGCAATCCGTCGGCAGGCGGAGCAGGAACACTGGCAGGAAAAATAAAACGGGTAGGTATAAAAAGGAAATCGGCAAATAAAAGCGGTCTGCCTGCGGGCAGACCGCTCTTTATTCTGCTTGTTTGATCAGTTAATTTCCGGGTTCGGATAAATAGAAATTTATCTTGGCTGCGGTCTGGATGGCCGGCCGGGACGCTTTGGAGGACGGCAGGAATCGCATTCATTCGTGCTGTTCTCGTTGCATCCGCAGGTGTTGTCACAGGAATCATTACAGCTGCAGCAGCCGCTTTCGCTTTCACTTTCCTCGTCTCCGCAGCAGTTTGCAGCCGTATCGCTTTCTTTGATCTGCTGCGGGAAGAGCGTCGGAAAGGTTGTGCACACGGTGTTCTGCTGAGCCTGAATCTGCGTAAATCCGGTAGAAAGAACACAAAGCTGCACCGGAACGATGATCTTTTTTTCGCAGGTTACACAAAGTGCGATGATAAGACTTCCGCTGACTTCTCCGTTAGTGCCGATACAGAGATCTCGGCCCATATTGTTTGTGGCGAGCCGTGTTT
>CAKQWL010000200.1 GCA_934278965.1 uncultured Clostridia bacterium
ATACAACCGAAAGACAGGTGAAGAACTTTCCCCGGGGGATTATTACGAGGATTCACAGCGCGCCAAGGAAATTGTCGAGCTTTCAGAGCTCTACCTCAAAAATGATGTACTGCGGCTTGCTATGGAAAAAGGGTATACAGAGACGGAAATCCGGGATATTTTATCCGGTCAGAGCGATGTTCGGGAGGCACTTGCCTTTTACGAAATCGACGCTTCCGATGCAGATGAAATGGAACGGATGTATCGGGAGATCACGGAAAAAATCCGAAAGGATGAAAGTTTTACAGCGGCGCTCTGTGCGGAGAATATGCCGACGGTGCTTGCCGAAATCGAATCACGATATTCCGGCGTGAGCGGCAGAAAGGAGACGATCTTATCCGTGGATGAAAGTCTGAACGCAGATTATCTCGCGTTTCGGGAGCATGTATATCCGGTCGTCGAAAAAGCCGGAGAACTGACGAAAGCAGAGTATTCCGGTTATAAAAATATTATTCTGAGACCGGAGCCGTCGGAAATCTCAACGGCGCAGCTTCTGGAATTTGTAGTCTCCAACCAACCGGCGGGGATTTTGATGGATCGGGAAAACAGCGCTGCATACGGCAGCAGGATGAGGGTTTTTGAAGAGCAGGGGGTACTTCTTTATGCGGAAGGGCCTGAAGGAGTCCTGAAGGCTCGAGCACGGGAATGCTGTTTCTTCACAGGATCGTTTGTGGTATAATTAAAGTAATATGAAAGGAATGTGCGTATGGGAAATCTGGTCATTGTCGGTATATTGCTGCTGAACCTGGTTCTGTTGTTCGGAATTTTTATATATCTTTCGAAAATGAATCGGGGGGAGGATACGGAAACGGGAAGAAACTTTGCGGAGTTGGAAAAAGAGGTTCGCGAAGTGAAATACGAGCTGGATCGTGAGATCAAAAGTTCCCGTGCGGAAACGACGCAGACGATGCAGGCCAGTTTCCGATCGCTCGGGGAGATTCTGGCGGAGGGGCAGAAGGCTTCTTCCGAAAACCAGGACAAGCGTCTCGCAGAATTGAAAATGCAGCTTTCCAATATGAATTTGGAAAGCGAGCAGAAGCTGGAAAACATCCGTCAAACGATGGAAAAGAAGATCGCGGATCTGACAGCTGATAATAATAAACAGCTGGAGCAGATGCGCGTTACGGTAGATGAAAAACTGCAGAAGACACTGGAGGACCGGATCAGTCAATCCTTCCGCCTTGTGTCGGAGCGGCTGGAGCAGGTTTATAAAGGCCTGGGTGAGATGCAGACGCTTGCTTCGGGGGTCGGCGATCTTAAGAAGGTCCTGTCGAATGTAAAGACAAGAGGGATTCTCGGAGAAATCCAGCTTTCGGCAATCTTGCAGCAGATTCTGACACCGGAGCAATATGATGAAAATGTCGCAACGAAACGGGGAAGCAGCGATCGAGTGGAGTTTGCCGTGAGGCTTCCCGGGGATGAGGATGGGAATGTCGTTTATCTCCCGATTGATGCGAAATTCCCGGCAGACAGCTACGGAAAGCTGCTCGATGCTTATGATACCGGAGATCGCGAGGCTGTAAAAGCGGCGGAGAAACAGCTTGTTCAGACGGTGAAGAGCGAGGCGAAGGATATTCGGGATAAGTACATTTATCCGCCGGATACGACGGATTTTGCGATTCTGTTCCTGCCGGTGGAGGGTCTTTACGCCGAGGTAGTAAGGCTTGGCCTGATTGAAACGCTTCAGAAGGAGTACCGCGTGAATATTGCGGGGCCGACAACGATGGCGGCACTTCTGAACAGTCTCCAGATGGGATTTAAGACGCTTGCGATTCAAAAGCATTCCAGTGAAGTCTGGCAGGTCCTCGGTGCTGTCAAGACCGAGTTTGATAAGTTCGGAGCGGTACTGGCAAAGACGCAGGAGAGGATCAATCAGGCGAACAAGGAGCTGGACACCTTGATCGGAACGAGAACCAATGTCATCCGGCAGAAGCTCAGGAATGTACAGAGCCTGCCCGAGTCGGAAAGCAAATCTGTTTTGGAAATGCCGGAAGGATTCGATCCGGAAAATCCAATTTAAAAGAGACAAGAATAGAAAAGGAATTTGAGACGATGGCCATATTTGCGATAGCCGATCTGCATCTTTCTTTCGATCCGCGGGTCGACAAGCCGATGGATATTTACGGAGAGAGATGGGTCAACCACGCAGAAAAAATAAAAGAGGACTGGCTGCAAAAAGTGGGAAGCGAGGATACGGTGATTATTGCCGGGGATATTTCCTGGGCGCTCAAGCTGGAGGAGGCGATGATGGACCTTCGATGGATTGACAGCCTTCCCGGACAGAAAGTATTGATTAAAGGAAATCACGAGCTTTGGTGGAGCGGGATCGGGAAATTAAACCGCCTTTTTCCCAGCCTGTATTTTTTGCAGAATACTTACCGGGAGGCGGATGGAATGGCGATTTGCGGGAGCCGTGGGTGGATTTGTCCCGGAACGGATGGCTTTTCAGAGTTCGACCGAAAAATCTATGAAAGAGAATTGATCCGCTTGGAGATGTCTCTCTCAGCGGCTGTTAAAGACGGGTTTTCGGGAAAGATCATTGCGGCGATGCATTACCCGCCGACAAATGAAAATCATCAGATATCCGGGTTTACCGCTTTGCTGGAAAAATACGGCGTGCACCAGGTGGTGTACGGACATCTGCATGGCAAAGAAATTTGGAACAGAGGCATAAAAGGATTATTTAACGGCACAGAATATTCCTTGGTATCACAGGATTACAGGGACGGAAAGCTGTTGAAACTGCGAGGCTGATACAGCTTCTCCGCAAAAGGTCGAAAGCGGGGTGCGAACATGAAAAAAATGCAGAATAGGGCGAGTGCCGGAACGCCGGAAGGCATGGGCGAATTTCGGAGGGTGATTTTGATCGTTTTGGACAGCTTTGGCGTTGGCGCGCTTCCGGATGCGGAGGCATACGGAGACGCTGGGGCGAACACACTCGGTCATATTGCCGATACGGTACCGACATTTCGGCTGCCGAATCTGGCGGAGCTTGGGCTTTTCGCGATCGATGGCGTACACCGGGATCCGGGTCTTTCGGACCGGAAATCTTCCGGCGGCGAAAGCGGGGAAATTCAAGAAAAGCAAAAGGGACTGGTTGCTAAGCTGGCGGAGAAATCAAAGGGAAAAGATACGATCACGGGTCATTGGGAGATTGCAGGCATTTTGACGGAGACGCCGTTCCGCACCTACCCGGATGGATTTCCGAAAGAATTGATGAAACGGTTCGAGCAGGAAATCGGTACGGAAACCCTTGGGAATTATCCGGCTTCCGGAACAGAGATCATCGAGGTCCTCGGGCCGGAGCACGAGGCGACGGGAAAGCCGATCGTTTATACTTCGGCGGACAGTGTTTTTCAAATTGCGGCGGATGTTGATATCATTCCGCTGGAAAAGCTGTATGAGATTTGCGCCGCGGCGAGAAGACTTTTGGTGGGAGAATTTGCGTGCGGACGGGTGATCGCAAGGCCGTATCGAAAGGATGAAAACGGGAAGCGGCTGCGGACCTCGGATCGGAGAGATTATGCCGTGTCGCCGCCTCAGGATACGATGCTGAATAAAATCTCAGACGCGGGGAAGACCGTATTTGCAGTTGGGAAGATCCATGATATTTTTAACGGATGCGGTGTGACGCGCTCTGTTCATACGGAGGATAACGAAGACGGTATCAATAAGACACTTGAAGCGCTTTGTGAAGATTTTGAGGGCCTGATTTTTACGAATTTAGTAGATTTTGACTCCAAATACGGCCATCGTCGGGATCCGGAAGGCTACGCGAAGGCACTGGAGGCGTTTGACCGCAGATTGCCGGAGCTGAAGGCCGCGCTTCGGGAGGACGATGTCTTGATGCTTTGTGCCGATCATGGGAATGACCCAACGCACAGCGGATGGGATCATACAAGAGAGTATATTCCGTTTCTCGCTTATTCCAAGAGAATGGAGCAGGGCCGTGCGGGTGCGGGCAGAAATCTGGGAATCCGCTCAACCTTTGCGGACATCGGAGCGACGATCTGTGATCTTTTGGGAGTTCCGGGAACTGTGATCGGGGAAAGCTTTGGAGGTGAGTTCAATGAACATGATTGATATTATCGCGAAAAAGAGAGACGGCGGAAAGCTCCGAGGAGAGGAGATTTCTTTCTTTATCAAGGGATATACGGACGGAAGGATTCCGGATTATCAGGCATCGGCGCTTTTGATGGCGATTTACCTGAGGGGACTTTCGGAAGAGGAAATTTTTGAACTGACGGACGCCATGCGGACCTCCGGAGATGTTGTCGATCTTTCCGGCGTAAAGGGAATTAAGGCGGACAAACACTCGACCGGCGGAGTCGGGGATAAGACTTCGCTCGTGACGCTGCCCATCGTGGCGTCGCTCGGCGTTCCGATTGCGAAGATGAGCGGACGGGGACTTGGATTTACAGGCGGTACTGTAGATAAAATGGAATCGATCCCGGGAATGCGTACCTCGCTTTCGTCCGAGGAATTTATCCGTCAGGTCAATGATATCGGAATCGCTGTGATCGGACAGACAGCGCATGTTGCGCCGGCCGATAAAAAGCTCTACGCACTGCGTGATGTTACCGCGACGGTAGGAAGCCTTGGGCTGATCACCTCCAGTATCATGAGCAAGAAACTGGCTGCCGGAAGCGATGTGATTGTGTTGGATGTAAAATGCGGAAACGGTGCCTTTATGAAAACAGAGGAAGAGGCCCGTCAGCTCGCGGGATTGATGACCGCAATCGGTCGGCGGGCCGGGAAAAAGACCGTTGCGGTGGTTTCCGATATGAACGAGCCGCTCGGATACGCGGTCGGAAATCGGATCGAGGTAGAGGAGGCCGTACGAACGCTGGCCGGTGACGGACCGTCGGATTTGACGGAACTTGCCGCGACCCTGGCCGGCATGATGCTTTTCCTCGCTGAAAAAGCTGAGTCTGAAGAGCACGGAAAGCAAATGGCACTTGATGCGGTTCGGGATGGGAGCGCTCTTCGGAAATTCATGGAGTTTGTAAAAGCTCAAGGCGGAGATACCGATGCGTTCTGTCATTTGGACAGGACAGACGAGGCAGCACACAGCATAAAGGTCCTAAGTTCGGAGTCCGGATATGTGAATTCACTTTCGGCCATGCAGATTGGACTGGCGTCGCAGCATGCCGGCGCCGGAAGAATGACGAAGGAAGATCCGATTGATTTGAGTGCCGGTGTCCTCCTCAAAAAGAAGACGGGGGATGTCATTGAAAAAGGCGAGGTCTTAGCTGAAGTTTTTGGAAACGATCCGGAGAAGCTGCGGGCGGCCGCAGCAGAGGTTCAATCCGCTTACCGAATCGGAGCAGAAAGACCGGAAAAACGGCGGCTGATCCACGGGATTGTCGGATTGATTTGAAAAAATCGGAAAGGGGGAGGAAAGATGACGGAGCGGAATCAGGATGAAATAAGAGCAGAAGCAAAGATTGCAAAGCCGGAAATACCGAGAATTACCGGTGCTTATCGGCAACGTTCCGTAATGGTGCCGGAAGAAATTTACAAAGCGAGCGGCATCGTGATTAAC
>CAKQWL010000201.1 GCA_934278965.1 uncultured Clostridia bacterium
GGCGTTTGTTTCCTCGTTAGGGACGGAAGGATTGACATAAACCGTTCGATTACCGGTAAAAATAACCATGCCGGGTTTTGCTCCCGCCGGCTTTTTAACCAAACGGACCGGGACATAATCAACCGGAACATTTTCGGAGGTGCGGCCCTTGCTGTAATATGCGGCGATAGCGGCGGCCTCAAAGATCGCCGCATCCGGAAGGTCCTCGAGCGGGGTTCCTTCGGTAAAAAGAATAACATGCGATCCCGGGAGATCTTTGGTGTGGAACCAGAGATCGTTTCGGGAGGCCGTTTTAAAGGTCAGAATATCGTTTTCCCGGTTGTTTCTTCCGACCAATACACGATAACCTCCGGAAGTCCGGAATTCCGGAGGCGTGGATTTTTTCCTTGCAAGACGGAAATTATTTTTTCGTCGACGCAGGTATCCGCCGTCTACAAGCTCACTGCGGATTTCTTCGGTTTCTTCGGCGGAAACAGCATTGCTCAGGAAGGTAAAAACCGATTCCAGATAATCGATATCTTTTTGTGTTTCTTCCAGCTGAATGCTTTTTTCGCGGATGGCAGTTCTGGATTTTCCATAGCGTTTGAAGTAATTCTGCGCATTTTTCGCGGCGGAGAAACGGATGTCCAGCGGAATGGAGACCGGTTCTCCTGTATAATAATTTTGAACCGTGACCTTCGAGGCGCCGGGAGTAACTTCGTGAAGGTGTGCGGTGAGAAGCTCGCCGTACAGACGAAGCTCATCCGACTTCTCCGCTTTCAAAAGATCTTCGGAGAGACGCTGCTTTTTCAAATAAAGTTTGTCGAGCAGCGCTTTCAGATTTCGTGAAAGGTCGTCCGTTTTTTGCTTCACGCGGTTTGCGGAATTCTTATGCGTGTAGAAGTATTCCGCGGCGCTGCTGACATCCGGAAATGTTTTGGCGGTATAATAACCTTCAAAAGCGGACAGACGAATGATATGAAATTCAACAGGCGTCCCGTCTTCGGTGAGGTAGACTGTCGGAGTGTATATCGGACGCCCGTCCGCCTGCGGAGGAGCGTTCAGCTCAGCGCAGATTTCATCAAGGACCCGGGCGGTAAACGGCGCAATGGGAGGAACTGCATCAGCAGACGATATTGCTGACGGGCTCTGGACCTTCCCTGTTTTTTTCCGCAGGAGGAGTGTCCTTTCCGCGATTTCTGCCGAAGCGGCAGGGGATAATCCTCGGATCGCTTGGAGGACCGCTTTTGCCAGTATCGTAGAATCCTCCGTTTCCTCAAAGGCGGCATCCGCGGCACAAAAGGCGTCAAAAGGGATTTTGTCTTGCTCCGGCGGATATTCGTACATCTGTCCCGGGAGAAGCTGACGCGCACGATTGACATCGATGGAGACGCGCTTGATACAGTCGATGATTCTGCCGGAGTCACGGTCGATGGCGATGATGTTGCTGTGCTTGCCCATAATTTCAAAAATCAGGCGCTTGTTAACGGAAAAACCTAATTCATTCATCGTTTCCACATCGATTTCAAGAATGCGTTCGGTGCCGTATTGATGGATTCCCGTAATTCGCCCTCCGGAAAAGTGCTTTCGGAGCAGCATGCAGAAGGACTGAGGAGAACTCGGATTTGAAAATTCCTCTTCGGACAGGCATACCCGTGCCGCGGATGGATTGCAGGAGCCGAGAAGCTTTCGGTTTCCATTTTTGGTATGGATATGAAATACCAGCTCATCTCTTTCCGGCTGATAAATTTTTTCGATTTTCCCGTAGGTGAGCGCGCGGGCCAGTTCCGCTGCGCAGGCCCGTGTAACAAGTCCGTCAAAAGCCATAGTTTTCTCCTTGATTTTTTTCGATAAGCCTTGCGGCATTTGCCGAAAAGGCAGTATAATAAATTATAATATCACAAATCATCCGGAGAGAAAAGAGGAGAGAATCATATGGTGAAAAGCATGACCGGTTTCGGACGGGGCGAGTATACCGATGAAAAGCGGCATATCGTTGTGGAAATCCGTTCGGTGAATCATAGATACAGCGATATCAGTATAAAGATGCCGAGAAGGTATTCGTTTGCGGAAGATCAGATGAAAAATCTCGTGAAGGGACGAGTACGGCGCGGAAAAGTGGATCTGTCCGTAACGGTCGATAATCTGACGGAAGAGGATACGGACATCCGGCTCAATGTTCCGCTTGCGGAAAAATACTGCGGCAGCCTGACAGAACTCGCAGATCGGTTGTCTTTGGAGGATGGAAAGATTACCGTTCAGTTCATCGCCGCGCTTCCGGATGTGATGAAAACCGTTCCCGGAACTTCGGATGAAGAAGAGGTTACCCAAGCGCTTCTCGCTGCGGCAGCGGGCGCGGTGGATCAGATCGACGAAATGCGGAAGATCGAAGGGGAGAAACTTGCCGAGGATATTCTGATGCGCGGTGAATTGATCCGGGAGCTGACGGAGAGGATCGCAGACCGTG
>CAKQWL010000202.1 GCA_934278965.1 uncultured Clostridia bacterium
GAGCCGAAGGCAGCAAGGATTGTCACATTCGGCGGACACGAGGAAAATGAGATGCTGCGGCTCGCGGCGTGTTTGGAGGAGCATTATCCGCATTCGATCGCCAATGCGGTCGTAGCGGAGGCAAAGAACAGGAATCTCAGCCATGAGGAATATCATTCCGAAGTGAAGTATGTCGTTGCGCACGGAATTTCGAGCGCGGTAGAGAATAAAAAAGTGGTCATCGGAAGCTATCACTTTATTTTCCAGGATGAAGGCTGCCGGATTCCGGAGGGCGAAGAAGAAAAATTTGAAACACTTCCGGATGAGTATTCGCATTTGTACCTTGCGATTTCGGGTGTGCTTTCAGCGGTGATCTGCATTTCCGATCCGATTCGGGAGGATGCCCGTGAAGCAATCGCAGAACTGAGAAAATGCGGGATCGGCAGGATTGTCATGATGACCGGCGACAATGAAAAAACCGCAAAGGCAGTGGCGAAGGAAATCGGCATTGATGAGTTCTACGCGGAGGTGCTTCCGGAGGATAAGGCGGCGTTCGTGAAAAAAGAGCGTGAAGCCGGGCGCTGCGTGATCATGGTGGGCGACGGCATTAATGATTCGCCGGCGCTTTCGGCGGCGAATGTCGGGATCGCGATCAACACGGGAGCGGCCATTGCCAAGGAAGTAGCGGATATCACGATTGCGTCGGAAAGCCTGGCGGAGCTTGTGCGTCTGCGCCGCCTGGGGACAGAGCTGATGAAGCGGATCCATCGGAATTACCGGGTGATTGTCGGATTTAACTTTATGTTGATCGTACTGGGCGTCGGAGGTGTGATTCAGCCGACGGTGACGGCACTTCTGCATAATATGTCGACACTGGCAATCAGTACGAAGAGCATGACGAATCTGCTGCCGTCGGATCCGGATGCGGAAAGAAGTCTTGATACAGCGCAGTAAATGTGGTATTATAACCTCATGAAACGGCAGGCGGAAGCCATTCGGCGTTCGCCTGCTTTTTGTTTTGAATTTTGGAGAAGGAAGTTTATGACCATGAAAGATGTTCAATTAAGAGAGCTTTTTCGCAATACGGATGCGTACGCCGGAAAGGAAGTTCTGGTTCGCGGATGGATTCGGAACAATCGGAGCTCCAATAAGTTTGGCTTCATTGAGCTGAACGACGGTTCGTTCTTCAAATCGGTGCAGGTCGTGTATGAAGAGGAACTGATAACGAATTTTGAGGAAATTTCCAAAGCCTACGTTGCGGCGGCGCTGGCGGTCAAGGGAACGCTTGTCCTGACGCCGCAGGCGAAGCAGCCGTTTGAGATCAAGGCCAGTGAAATCACGGTCGAAGCCCCTTCGACGCCGGATTATCCGCTGCAGCCGAAGCGGCACACGATGGAATTCCTTCGGGAAATTGCGCATCTGCGCCCGAGAAGCAATACATTTTCGGCAGTGTTCCGCGTGCGATCGCTCGTGGCTTATGCGATCCATCAGTTTTTCCAGGAGCAGGGATTTGTGTATGTCCATACACCGATTATTACGGGAAGCGACTGTGAAGGGGCCGGGGAGATGTTCCGTGTGACGACTTTGGATATGGAAAATCCGCCGCGTCTGGAGGACGGAAGCATCGATTTTTCTCAGGACTTTTTCGGAAAAGAAACCTCGATGACGGTATCCGGGCAGTTGGAAGCGGAGACCTTTGCGTTGGCGTTTCGTAAAATATATACATTCGGGCCGACCTTCCGTGCCGAGAATTCCAATACGGCGCGGCATGCGTCCGAGTTTTGGATGATCGAGCCGGAGGTGGCGTTTGCGGACCTTGCGGATAACATGGAGCTGGCGGAAGCGATGATCAAGTACATCATCAATTTTGTACTGGAAAAGGCGCCGGAAGAGATGGAATTCTTTAATCAGTTTATGGATAAGGGCCTGATCGAGAGACTGCGCGGCATTGCGGATTCGGATTTTGTCCGGGTGACGTATACGGAAGCGGTGGATTTGCTGCTGAAGTCCGGAAAGCAGTTCCAGTACCCGGTAGAATGGGGAATCGATCTTCAAACGGAGCATGAGCGGTATATCACAGAAGAGATTTTTAAGAAGCCGGTTTTCGTTACGGATTATCCGAAAGATATCAAGGCCTTCTATATGCGCCTGAACGATGATGGGAAGACGGTTGCGGCATGTGACCTTCTGGTTCCGGGCGTCGGAGAGATTATCGGCGGTTCGCAGAGAGAAGAACGCTATGATGTGCTGACGCAGCGAATGGCGGAGCTTGGACTGGCGGAGCAGGATTACTGGTGGTATTTGGATCTTCGCAAGTACGGCGGTGTCAAGCATGCCGGATACGGACTCGGCTTCGAACGGATCATTATGTATCTGACCGGAATGAGCAATATCCGGGATGTACTGCCGTTCCCGAGAACCCCGAAGTCGGCGGAATTTTAGAAAAGCGGTGATTCGGAAGCCGGCGAGCTTCCGTTGAGCAGCGGGAAATCCGGGCGGAGCTGACGCTCCGCCTTTTTATTTTCCGACAATATGTATACAATTATCATAT
>CAKQWL010000203.1 GCA_934278965.1 uncultured Clostridia bacterium
GGATGTCCCTCTTCTCCCCGAAGGTATTGAAAAACTCCGCATGCTGCGAGAGGAAGGGATCTATCCTCCGGCGGAGGACGCTGATTTTTATACTTCCGGCATGATTCGCACGGAGCAGACGCTCCGCGAAATTTACGGGGATGTCCCGCACAAAGTCATTCCGGAGCTTCGGGAATACAATTTCGGCATTTTTGAAGGCAAAACCTATGAGGAACTGCAGCAGCTTCCGGAATTTCCGCTGTTTCACTATGACAACAGCGACCAATATGTGATACCGGAGGGCGAGAGCCGCGAAATGTTCCGTCTGCGCGCCCTTGCCGGCTGGGCAAAGCTGGTCGGCTTTCACCGACTGAAAGAACTCTCTCACCGGCATAGCGGGCTTCCCGCTGTATCGATTGCAGTCTGTCACGGCGGCGTGATCGACCGTATCATGCACGATGTGTTCGGAAGCGAGGATGACCTCCGCTATCAGTGGACCCCGGAGACCGGCCGCGGTTTTGCCATTCACTTCGAGCATAGCGACCCCGTTTCCTATACTTCGTTTTAGAGGTACGGATCCGAAAATCCGGACAGTGAGGGTTGAAACAGCTTTCAAACGAAAAAGAAGACAAAAAATTAAAAGAGCCCGGAATGCTTTATCCGACAAGCATCCGGACTCTTTTCTTGCTTAACGGTCCGATTTCTTTTGACGCGGCCTCTCCGAGCACCGTTTTCCGTTTCGGCATCCTGCCGCTACTCACCCAGCGCGTTTGCTTCCTCTTCGTATGCGCGGATCTGCGCCTCATGTTCTTTGATCTTGTCACTCATCTCGCTGAGATAAGGATCCTCGATTGCTCCGTCCGCGAGTTCACCCAGGAAATATTCGCCGACAGCCGTTTTGCACGCTTCGATTGAAGCCTTTTCCGCTCGGATCTTCGCGTTGATTTTCGCTTTTTTTGCCGCGGTCTGTGTTTTTTCCGCCGCAGTCTTTGCCGCTTCTCCTGTCACCACAGCGGCGCTTTTCGCAATATCCTTTGCTTTGTCAAAAATGCCCATCAAAACACCCTCCTTATCGCCGTCTTTGTTTCCGGCACACCTTCATTATACTTCCCGCCGTTATTTTTGCCAATGATAAATTCCTCAAAAATGCACATATTATCTTTATGAAAAAACATTCGACCGGGCCTTCGAAAAAATTGAAAAAAGCGTACTTTTCCTCCTCTCTGCCTATGATCGCCCGCAATCTGCTCCTTGCAGTCTTCGGCGGAGGAGGCTATGCGCTCATTGAATTCTGCTTTCGGGGATATACGCACTGGAGCATGATCCTCACCGGCGCCGCCTGTATGCTTACGCTTTATTACCTGAACCTTGCGGTATTTTCTCTCCCGATCACCCTAAAAGCCGTCCTTGGCTCTGCAGTGATCACCTTATATGAGCTGATCATCGGAAGCATTGTAAATCTCCGATTTCATTATGATGTCTGGGATTATTCTTCCCAAAAGTTATCCCTATACGGTCAGATTTGTCCGCTTTTCTCCTTCCTCTGGTTTTTGTTATGCTTCATCCTTGCGGCTTTTTCCTTTTTCTTTTATAATGGAAAGAAGATCATTCAGGCCAAAAAGCACGCTGCAAAGGAGACAAGAAAACATGAATCAACTGAATTTGAGAAAATTGCAGAACGGGAGTGATATCCGCGGTATCGCTCTGCCCGGAACGGCGGGGGAGGAAGTAAACCTGACCGAGGAAGCCGCATTCCGCCTTACAACCGGATTCTGCACCTGGCTCTCTCGAAAAACGGGAAAAGCGGCCGCGGATCTGACGATTTCGATCGGGCACGACCCAAGACTTTCCGCGGAATTCTTAAAAAACGCTGCCATCCGCGCAATGACCGCACTAGGTACAACGGTGCTGGACGGCGGACTTGCCTCCACTCCGGCTATGTTTATGTCCACCGTATTTCCGGAATATCGGTGTGACGGAGCCATCATGATTACCGCCAGCCACCTTCCGAAAAATCGAAACGGATTCAAATATTTCGATGCGGACGGCGGTCTGAATAAAAGCGATATTGCCGAAATCATCGCGCTCGCAGAAGAGGTGCCCGCAGCCGGAAGCGCCGACCCATCTGGAGATCAGATCCACTTCGGACAGGTTCATTTGTGTGATTTGATGGACACCTACTGCCGCCACCTGCAGCAGCTGATCAAGGAAGGCGTTCATGCCGAAAACCCGGGCGGCTGCCGTGCCGCGATCGCCGACCATGTACCCATGTACGACAGACCGCTTGCCGGTCTTTCCATCGTTATCGATGCCGGCAACGGTGCCGGCGGATTTTATGCCGAAAAAGTGCTGGCGCCTCTGGGGGCGGATGTTTCCGCAAGCCAGTTTCTCACGCCGGACGGCAATTTCCCGAACCACGCGCCGAATCCGGAGGACAAAGAGGCTATGCAGTCTGTCAGCCGCAGGGTGCTTGCTACCGGCGCGGATCTCGGGCTGATTTTTGATACCGATGTAGACCGTTCCGCTGCCGTTGATGAAAACGGACGCGCCATTGCCCGCGACGGGATCGTCGCCCTTGCTTCCGCGCTGATCGCCCGCGAAAATCCAAAATCAACGGTCGTTACTGACAGCATCACCAGCAATGCGCTTCGCGAATTTTTGGAAAATACCCTCGGTCTTTCCCAACTGCGGTATAAACGGGGTTATAAAAATGTGATCAACAAGGCAATCGAACTGAACGAACAGGGAATCAACTGTCCACTCGCCATTGAAACCTCCGGGCACGCCGCGTTCAAAGAAAATTATTTTCTGGATGACGGCGCATATCTTGCCACGAAAATCGTCATTGAAGCGGCTCTCCTCGCCCGGGAAGGAAAGAACATCTCCTGTGTTCTTCGCGAGTTAAAGGAACCAAGAGAAGTTTCCGAAGTCCGCATCCCGATTCGCACGGAGAATTTCGCGGATTATGGCAAAAAAATTCTGGACGATCTTGCCGATTTTGTCTCTTCCGGCGGAGAAAATACCGGAATGACGCTGACCGAACCGAATTATGAAGGCGTCCGGATTGATTTCTCCAAAGAGTCCGGAAACGGCTGGTGTCTCCTGCGCATGTCCCTCCACGATCCGATCATGCCGCTTAATATTCAGTCTGACAGCATCGGCGGATGCCAGAAGATCACAGAAGCACTCCGTCCGTTCCTTACCCGCTTTGACCGGCTGGATCTCTCCGGCCTCTAATTGCCCGGAGTTCCGGCTCCTTTCCTTCCCCTCAAATGGGTTCCTTTCTCCGAATTTCTTCCCCGCTTTGGGAATCTTCGCCATCCTCCAACAGATGGGTCCTGTTTTTCAGGCTGATCCCCAGCGTGGAGCCGTTGTGCAGCAGTGCCGAAGTAGTGGGAGGGAACACCCCCGCCACACCCAGCGCAATCAGCGACAGATTAAAGAGCACAATGAAGCGGTAGCTGCTGTGGATACGCTCCATCAGCGCTTTGCTGAGCCTGCGCAGTGTCACCAGCGCAAAGAGATCTTCCGAAGCAATGGTGATGTCGGCAATTTCCCGGGCGATGGCGGCACCGGTCGAGATGGCGATGCCCGCATCTGCCTCCGATAACGCCGGTGAATCGTTGACGCCGTCGCCCACCATGATAACGGTGTGTCCCTTCGCTTTTTCCAAGCGGATGAAAGCGGCCTTATCTTCCGGCAGAACTTCGGCGTACACCGCGTCCACGCCTACTTCCCGGGCAACGGCCTCCGCCGTGCGGCGGTTGTCTCCGGTCATCATTACCACATGGGTGAAACCGCTCTCATGCAGCGCCCGAACCGCGTCCCGCGCCTCCCGGCGCAGGGGATCGTGGATGCAGATTGCTGCCGCCAGTTCTCCGTCAATGCAGAGATACAGGTGGGAGTATGCATCGGACAGCCTGTCATATTTTTCCTGTTCCCCTTTCGGGATCCGACATTTCTCATCTTCAAAGACAAAATGCGCACTGCCGATGATGACCTTTTTCTCTTCCACCCTACTGGAAATACCGTGCGCCACCACATACTGCACTTGGGAATGGTACTCTTCGTGTGTCAGTCCACGCCGCTTCGCCTCCTCCACCACGGC
>CAKQWL010000204.1 GCA_934278965.1 uncultured Clostridia bacterium
GGTGCCTTGCGCATTTTACTGCCGCTTATGGATGTAAACTTTTCCCTGAACAGTATACTATATTTTGGCCGGGAAAGAAACCGCAAAAAGTTGAAGATTCGATGAAAAAGACTCGTTTGAGTTGAAAACAAATAAGGAATTCTGTATAATTGAAAAGGCAAAAATCCACGGAAATCCGCGGAAAATTATAGAAAAGGCAGGAAATGAAGATCGTGAAGCAGAGCAGAAAACAGAAATGGAAAACATGGATATCCGGAGCCGCAGACTCCCTGAACAGCGGGCTTCGGATGTACCGGAGCGAATACGGTATTGCGGGAATTCTGGCGGCAGGACTGGTGCTGGCAAAAACAGTCGTTTTTTATTCCTTGATGGGAACGGGCGCGCACTTTTTGTCTGTATGTCTGCTTACCTTGCTCTTTACATTTCTTCTGTTCCGCGCATTTCGAAACAAGTGGATCCCGGCAGGGATTTTTATGCTTCTTTCCGTGCTGATGTTTTGTGATGTTACATACAGCAGTTTTTTCAATCGTTACCTGTCGGTCGGGATGATCGGTGCAGCAGAGGTGGTCGGGGACATCGGTGCGAGCATCCGGGAAGTATTGCGGCCGATCAATTTCTTCATGCTGGCGGATGCTGTTTTTATTCTGGGGATGCTGGCTTTAAAAAAAAAAGAACGTAAAAAAAACTGTAAATTAGGGGCTTCGGAGGAAGCTGCAGACTCCTCTGAAGGTCCGGCTGCGGTATCCGGAAGGCGCAAGGCGCGCCGACTGCGCAGAGAAGCATCCAGAAAGGGGCTGCACAGTCTTCTGGCGTTCGCGGTGCTTGCGGCTTTCTTCGCGGGAAACGGATTTGGCAGCAGTTATCTGCGATCGATTTCCAATCAGGAATTTTATACCTACCACATCAAAGACATTGCCGGCGGAATTTTCGGCAGCGGCGTGAACGAGAATATGGCAGCGTATACAGATTCTTATCAAAAAGAGAAAAACGGACCTCTGTTCGGGAAAGCTTCCGGCAAGAATCTGATTATGATCCAGACAGAGTCGCTGCAGGATTTTGTCATCGGTCTTCGCTATAACGGGCAGGAAGTTACGCCGAACCTGAATGCTTTGATCGAGGGCAACACAACCTATTTTGATAATTTTTACCAGCAGGTTGGAAGCGGCAATACCTCCGATGCCGAATTTGCGGCGAATAATTCGCTTTACGGAACCCTGGTGAGCTATACATATAAGCTCTTCAATCAGAATTATTTTCGAGGGCTTCCGGTGCTGCTTTCGGAACAGGGATATGATACGGCGGTTTTTCACGCGCATGAAGATCGGAGTTTCTGGAGCCGGGAATCCATGTATCCGGCAGAGGGATTTCAGCGATATTACGGCGGGCTCAAAGGGCGCGGCGGTGATTATGAGATGACAGAATGGATGGGATGGGGGTTGACCGATTCGGAATTTTTCCCGCAGACCGTGGAGTATATGAAGGATCTTTCCCAGCCGTTTTACGGCTTTGTGATTACCATCTCAAATCACCATCCGTATGAGATGCTGGACAAGTACCGTTTTATTGATTTGCTGCCGGAGGATCGGGATACGGTGGTCGGAAATTATATTCAGAGTGCCGCGTATACGGATTATGCGCTCGGAGTATTCTTTGATGAGCTGAAAAAGGCAGGGCTTTACGAAAATTCTATTTTTGTCCTTTACGGGGATCATACCGGGCTTGCTCATTCGGAGGATGTCGATGCCGGGATGGAAAGAGTGCTCGGTAAACCCTACGATTACGATGAAATGCTCCATGTGCCGCTTTTAATTCATACTCCGGATGAGTCCGTTGAACTCCATGATACGATTCATACTGCCGGCGGTGAAACGGATATTCTGCCGACGATTTCCTATCTTTTGGGATTGGAAGAACTGGATACGATTTATGTCGGTCACAATCTATATACGGTAAAAGAGGGCTTTGTAGCAGAGCAGACTTACATGACAAAAGGATCCTTCTTTACGAATGATATCGCGTACGAAATGGCGCGCGACGGTGTATTTGAGAACGGCCGCGCGTGGAATATCCATACCGGAGAGTCGGTAGATCTGGAGCAGTGCTACGAAGGATATTTGCGGTCTGTCGATGTAGTCAATACTTCGGAATATGTTTTGAAAAGTGATGCCATTCGTCGTATTTTTCTGGAGGGCGGCAGTGCAAAGGATGTCGCGGGCGTTCGAATCAGCCGGTTGTATCCTGATCGGATCGCGTACGCGGGATATCCGGATTCAAATTTGATCGGAGAAAACTCGGAGGAAGCCTTGAATTATTCCATCTATGCCGGGGAACGCAATCTGCGGCTGGATATTTTCTGGGATGAAAACAGTGAGCCTTATACCGTCAATCAAAAAACCGGTCAAAAAGAGATGAGTGCTTCGGATATTATCCGTTTTATGGAGGATCATGCAGCGGTCAATCTGTATTTTAATGTTGAAAAGAGCGGGGATTATTTGGTGAAGTACTGCCGGACCTGCTCACCGGCAATCGAGGAACGCGTGATATTGGATCTTCCGAGTTCCGAAGAGTATTCGGGGCGATATGAGGCACTGCTTGATCTTTCGACGGCGGGGCTTTCCGCCGAAAACGCCGCAGAATTTATAAAAGCAAACAAAGTGTGGGCGGTGATGGCTTCCCCGGAGGAACTGGCAGGGGAGTTCTCAGTGCTTTTGAAAGGAGACACAGCGGTATACAGCAATGATGAAAACACCGGACTTATTACCAAGATGGATTAAAAGTATCTACGGATTTTTTGCAGTGGTGCTTGTGTGCGCACTGCTGATTGAAAATCCGCTTGAAAGCTCCTATGTGACATCGATTGTCCGGCAGGAATTTGTACTTGCGCATCTTGCGGACGCGGCAGATTATTTTTCAGCGGAAGAGACCGGCGAGGATGCGTTTCGTCTTGCGACAGGAACTTATGAAAGTCAGAAAGACGGGGACCTTTTCGGTGCGGCAAAGGGAAGAAATCTGATTGTCGTGCAGTTGGAATCCATGCAGGGCTTAATGCTTCAAAGGGATTATTACGGCCAGGAGATTACGCCGTTTCTCAACCAACTGATCGAAGAGGATGGGACTATTTACTTTGATAATTTTTATCATCAGCTGGGTGCGGGAAATACATCGGACGCGGAGTTCGCCGTGAACAATTCGATCCTGGGCAGTATCGAAAGTTATACCTATCAGCTCTATCAGAACAATTACTTTAAGGGCCTGCCTTGGATTTTAAAGGAAAACGGATATGATACGAATGTATTCCATGGATATAAAAAAAGCTTCTGGAATCGGGAAAATGTCTATCCGACCCTTGGGTTTGATACTTATTACGGCGGCGAGGACTATGTCAGCGACAATATTAAAGGAATCGGCGCGGGAAATATTGTCGGTATCAGCGACAGTGCCTTTTATAAGCAGACGGTTGCTTATATGGAGGATCTCCCGGAGCCGTTTTACGGATTTGTTATCACACTGTCCAGCCATAATCCGTTCGGACTTCCGAAGCAGCTCCAGAAAATCCGCCTGAAGGAGTGCGACGAAAATATTGTCGGACGGTATATCCAGTCTGTAAATTATGCGGACCGCTGCCTTGCGGAATTCTTTGATGAGTTAAAAGCAAGCGGATTATACGAAAATTCTTTGATTTTGATCTACGGAGACCACTTTGGGCTGTCGAAAGCGGACGAGGCTGTTTCGGAGGTAGTGAGCAACTGGCTTGGGCGGACTTATACTTACGAGGATATGCTTCGGGTACCGTTTTTAATCCACATTCCGGGCAGTGAGGTGCACGAAACAATCTCTATTTCCGGCGGTCAGACGGATATTTTCCCGACGGCAGCTTACCTGCTCGGGATCGAAGAATTGGATA
>CAKQWL010000205.1 GCA_934278965.1 uncultured Clostridia bacterium
GCACCATACCGGACAGCAAAACACGATCAAATGCGATTTCGAAAAGGCCTCCAGGATCGGCTTCAGATACACATAACCGCCGCACCTTTCCTCCTCGCCTCTGAGACAGGCATAACAGCCGCAGCAAATATGCGGCATGTCCTCCGGAAGCGTAAATTCGTAGACCTCTTCCGCATTATGCAGTCTTGAAATCAAATACTTTGCGGCATTATAAGTGCTGCTGTTGTTTCGCTTTGTCGCGCGTATGAGAGTGATATTCATCTCGCACACCTTCCTATCTTCCCGGCCATGCTGAAACATTTGCCAAAGCCGTTCTCGCTTTCGCTAACTAATGTTCGTTAGTTTTATTATAAAGCTTTCAGCCGTCCCTGTCAACAAGGGCCGCAGAAAAAAACGGCCTTTCACTTTCTCATGTAATATCGGGCTTAAAAATAGGCACAAACAGAAAGAGAGGCCGTCACTGACCTCTCCATCTTTCCTGTTCTATTCTTTCATCTTTGTTTCTTTACGGTTTCGTCTTTTGCTTACCCGTTTCATTCGTTAAAACTCTTCGCCGCCCGCTGTACTGTACGCAGTTCCGCTCTCTTTATCATATTCCGCAAGCCTCTGCGTCTTTCGAGCAAACAGAAAGATTCCAACCGGCACCCACACCAGTGCAAAACAAATACCGCCGATGACATAATGCCCGATCGAATCCAAGCCCGCACCCTTCAGCATCAGATCCTTCAACGGATTATAGAAATAATAAAGCGGCCAAATCGCCTTCATAACCGGGGCAAACCCCGCCGGCATCATATATTCCGGCCACCCGTATCCACAGCAAAGCATGGTCGGGATCGACAGGAACATCGTAAACTGAGAAGCATGGAGCTTCTCATCGAAAATGGTTGCTACGATCAGCGATACACCAAACATACAGCAAAGGAAGATCGCCTGCAGAAGCAGTACATACAGAATATTCCCGTTCATCGGATAAGCAAAGACTCCGTGCAGAAGCAGCACACTTCCCAAAAGCCCGATCACACTAAGAAGCGCATAGGACAAAATTGTGCGTGCGGTATCCTTTGAAAAATGCGGGAAGACCGACCGTATAGACGAAATCGCCGCACCGGATTCCGCAATCCGATGCTTCTCATCGATCAAAACCCCCGGTACCGTCGCCAGAATCGTCTGCTGGACAAAAATTCCAAACAGACCGGCGAACAAGTAGTAAAGATAGCAGGTCTGCGGATTGTAGAGCCGCCGATCGGCAAGATTCATCGTGTAAACATTCTGCTCCGCCTCATACGGCACCATCTCACCGGATTCCAAATATTTCATCTGCACATTCGCATTCGCCATCAAAAGGATCGTCGTACTGTTCAGCTGTACATTACTGCACACCAGGAAATTTGAACCATCCACCAGCACGGTCGCCTCCGCTCCCCGCTTCGCAGAAAGATCCTCGCCAAATCCCTCCGGAAGAATCAACGCACCTCCGATTTTACCATCAATGAGCAGGTCTTCCATTTCTTCATAAGAGCTGATATCCTCTCTGATTTCAAATGCGGGGCAGTCTCGAAAGCTTTCCACGATTTGACGGGAATTCTCCGACATATCCATGTCATAAACGGCAAACGGCACATGCTCTACAAAAATCGGACTCATTACATACCCGAACGCCAAAGTGAACAGGAGCGGGATGAATACCAAAATTAAAACCGGCTTGATCTTCAGAAATTTTTCAAACATCATGCCCTCGCCTCCTTTTCCGCGCTCCGCATCGTCCAATGCTTCACCAGCATCAAAAGAATCATCTCACAAAGGAAGAAACACAGCAGAAATGTCATTTCTTCATACAGGTGATGCATTTTCAGCGGCTTCAGGCAGGTATTCCGCACAGTATCGCTGAAATAAGTAAACGGCAGAATGTGCGCGAAATGCTGCATCGCCTTCGGCATCGCAACCACCGGGAAAATATAACCCGCCAGAATAGAGGTCGGAAGAACGATGACCGAAGCCAGCTGGGTACAGAACAGCCGATCCGGGAAAACGGAGCCGATGATATACCCAAGGCTTGTAATATCCAGCGCGAACAGAATCGTCACAACCGTAAACCCGACCATCGTTCCGCGCAGAGGCGTTCCGTAAAGAAGCCATTGTACCGACATGGTCATAAACACCGAAACGGTCCCGAGCAGCGCGCAAAGAACAATATTCCGCACATGATCCCGGAAATGTCCGCCCGTCCGCCTCGCCGCGTATCCGGTCTCCGCGCCGCCGATCGCAATAGCAATCTGCACGATACCGCAGAGCAGCCCCGGAAGCGCGAAGCTTCGGAAACTCTTCGTCGGATTATAAAGAATCCTTGTCACATTGTTGATCGGAGAGACATAATTCATGACCGCCGCAGGCGGAATGTTCTGCTTCCCCTCATAAACATTCATCATATACGCGGACTTGACCGTCATTAAAATTTCCGTCATGCTCGTCTTTGAGGATACAATGACCGGAAGCGTCGAACCGTCATACACGGTCAGAATCACCGGAGCCTTCCCCTCCAGCACATCCGAATAGAAATTTTCCGGAATGATGATTCCGAGATACGCCTTCCCCTTGTAAAGCATATCCTCCACTTCATCATAGCTCTTCGCATATTTCTGAATATCAAAATAGGCACTGTCATCCACATAATCCAGAAACATTCTGGTAAAGGAACTGTCGTCGCTGTCCATGACTACCGTCGGTATCGACATCGCCACATCCGCTTTCATCTCATATCCGAGAATCAGACTCGAAAGCACCGGAATGATGAAGAAGAGCAGCAGAATCATGATCACGCGTCTGTGCTTCGCTTTGAACTCCATGAAAGAGGCAAAGCGTTCTTTCTTCTGCATTTTCATATCCTGCCTCCGCTATTTTCCGCTCCCATCAAAATCCACAAGAACCGTCATGCCGGAATAAAGCTCTTCCGGAGCATCGGTAATCTCCACCTTAACACCATAAGAAAGAATATCGAAAGAACCGTTTTCATTTGTTGCACGCTTCGTCGCAAAGCTCGGTTTCTGACTGACATTCGTCACTTTTCCGGTAAATTTCTCTCCCGGATACGCT
>CAKQWL010000206.1 GCA_934278965.1 uncultured Clostridia bacterium
TCCGCTCCTTTCGGAAGAGGAAGCCTTGTGGCTTCGACAGGAAACGCTTCCGATAGGCGAGTGAGAGGAAGCAGAATGCAATTAAAAAATCCAAAAAATAGCAAGGTATGAAATCATCAAAAGCGCGAATAATAAAGATGAAGAAAAGAGAGGAGATTTACGAAGATGAAATCAAAAATTTTTCTTTGTCTTTTATTGATCGTTGCAATCTTGGCTTTTGGCGCATGCGGGAATAAAGATAACGCTGCCGGAAAAATGGAACATGCTGTCGACGACGTGGCAGATGGAATTGATGATGCGGTGACCGGGAAAGATAACGGGAATTTCGGCTCCGGAAATGCCGGAGACGCAAGACCGGGAGGAACGGACGGCATCGTAGGGACCGGTATTGACAATGAGCATAAGACTTCCAACGGCGCACTGGCAAAATAGAGCGCTTTATGAAATCGATCAAAATGAAACAGAAGAGGGGCGGTGTAAAAGCGTCCCTCTTCTGTTTCATTTGGGACAGCTTGCCGCCGCAGCAAAAAAATGGTACAATGAGCGGGAAGGAATAAAATGAAAAGAGAAGAAGATCGGGAAGAAGATCATCAGGGAAAGGGATTACGGAAGAGCGAGCATATGTCAGGAAAAAAACAGAAGCAAAAGCGTAAATGGGATAAGGCCGGAGTGCCGAAGTCAAATTCCAAGCGCAGAAAAGGAAGAGGAAGAAGCGGCGTCGTGGGTGCAGAAGCGGCTGCGTGGCGGACAGAGGCTGCCGAGATGACAAGAGCTCGGAGAAAGCGCGATTCGGTACGCGCCGGAGTTATCGCGATGACTGGAGTACTTCGTAAATATAAAAAGGGATTCGGATTTCTGGAGGTGACGGAGGAAAGAGAGCGTTACTTCGCAGATGGAGATGATCGGGATGTATTTATCGCGGCATCCGATATCAACGGAGCGATGGACGGCGATACGGTAGAGGCGGTTTTGCTGCCGCAGTATCTATGGCGCGGAAACCGGCCGGAAGCACGCATTACCAAGGTAAAGGTGCGGAGTATGACGGAAGCGGTCGGCATCTTTCACCGCCGTGAAGGCTTTGGATTCGTGGCACCGGAGGGGCCGAAAAAGAGCGAAGAAATCTTTGTTTTCCAGAGCAATGCCGGTGGTGCCGAGAACGGAGATTTTGTTGTTTGCAGAATTATCGGATATCCGACAGGAAAGCGGGGCGCCGAGGGCAGGGTGGAAGAAATTATCGCACGGCGCGGCGAACCCGGTGCGGATATACGGATGCTCGTTCGTGCGTACGGGTATACAGAAGCCTTTCCGCCTGCGGTTATGCGGCAGGCCGTTCAAATTGAAGAAGAAGGAGTTCGTGTCGAGGCGTCCAGACGGGATCTCCGAAACCGAACGATTATGACGATTGACGGGCGTGATTCAAAGGATTTTGACGATGCGGTTTCAATCGAAATACGGGAAAACGGAAACTATCGTTTGGGGGTCCATATCGCGGATGTCAGCGAGTATGTTGCCGAGGACAGCGCGCTGGATCAGGAAGCTCTGCGGCGCGGAACCAGCATCTATCTGATCAATCAGGTGGTGCCGATGCTGCCGGAACAGCTCTCCAATAACATTTGCAGTCTGCGTCCGAAGGAAGACAGGCTGACCGTGTCGGTGGACATGGAAATTACAGAGCAGGGGGAGATCGTGAATTATGAAATTTACGAGAGCGTGATCTGCTCCTCCGAAAGAATGGTCTACGACGATGTTTCGGATATGATTGAAAAAAAGGATGCTAAGCTGATTCAGCGGTATCGGCAGATTTATCCGGATATTATGCAGATGGCGAAGCTTGCGGAGATTTTATCGGAACGAAGAAAAGAGCGCGGGAGTCTGGATTTTGATTTTGATGAGGCGAGCATCCGCCTGGATGACAGCGGAAACCCGGTGAGTGTGGAAATTGCACCGCGCAGGAC
>CAKQWL010000207.1 GCA_934278965.1 uncultured Clostridia bacterium
CGAACCCGTCGAAATGGCTTCGATGTTCATCGCGTTGTTATCGCCGAGTTTCATGATTGCACCCTTGCCGAATTGTTTTTCGATTTGCTGCATAGCAGCTTCCAAGGCTTTTTCTCTATCCGATTTGTTTTCACTCACTGCTTGGTTCCTCCGATTCAATGTGAACATTTGTTCTTTTTCTATCATACCTGATTTGACGCGCCCCGTCAAGTACAATTTCACACTTCAAATATACCATATTTTTACAAATATCGCAAGGGGGTATTCCATTTTTTTACAATTTTATTCTTCGATGCGACCGTCCATGATTTTGTTGGCCAGTTCCATCATTCGCAGAACGGAAAAGCGCCGGTTCCACTCGCGGTTCGCCGTACTTCTTCGATATTCAATCACTTTTTCGTGACGGGCATTTCCGCTTCGGCCAATCGCCTTATCACTGTAATTTGCCGCGATATAGATTAATCCTACCGGTTTTTCCGCTGTTCCGCCGCCGGGTCCTGCAATGCCCGTTACAGAAAGACAAATATCGCTGCCGGTTTTGGCAGCAAGACCTCCTGCCATTTCCAGCGCCGTTTCGGCACTGACAGCACCGTATTTTTCCAATGTTTCGGGTTTGACTCCGAGTTCGTCCTTCTTTGCCGCGTTGCTGTAGGTTGCAATACCGCGTTCCAGCACCTCCGATGCCCCCGGTACATTTGCCAAAGTGGACGAAAAGAGACCGGCAGTACAGCTTTCAGCCGATGAAACGGAAAGTCCTTTTTCGATCAGCTTCTTGACAACAACCTGTTCGATATCTTCATCGTCGGTACTGTAGACATACTGCCCAATACGGTCCTTCACCTTCTCCACCATAGCATCAACCGCTTCCTGAGCCTCTTCCAGGGTTTTCCGCTTGGAAGCGACACGAATCGTGCACCCTGTGTCCTTCGCATAAGTCGCAACTGTCGGATCCGTCTGTCCGTCAATCAGATCCAAAAGCTCTGTCTCAATCCGGGATTCGTCCGAACCAATCGTCCGCACGGTCTTGTAAAAAATAACGCTGTCCTGCATTTTTTCCAAGAACGGACGCACTTCATTCTCAAACATCACGGTCATTTCCTTCGGCGGTCCCGGCATTGCAATGATCATTTTTCCGTTTTCAGAAAGCGCAAATCCCGGTGCCGTGCCGGTCTTGTTGCGGAAAATCGTTGCTCTTGAAGGGAAATAAGCCTGCTTGAGGTTGTTCTCGGTCATTACGGAATTCTTGAAGTGCGATTTTAGGTTTTTCATCGCATCCTCATTTTCTACCAGCTTATCATGCAGGACTTCGCAGATGGTCTCCTTTGTCAGATCGTCCTGCGTCGGTCCAAGTCCCCCTGTTGTAAGAATCAGATCACAGTCGTGGAAAATATACGAAATCATCTCTGCAAGCCGATCCGTATTATCACCGACCGTGTAATGGTACATGACATCATATCCAAGGAGATTCAACTGCTGAGATAGATAAACCGTATTGGTATTGACGATCTGCCCGAATAAGATTTCCGTTCCGACAGACAAGATTGCTGTTTTCATGCTCGACACCACCTTTGTTTTTATGCTACATAGAAAATACACTGCGGTTCTTTAAAACATATTCGATTCCCGAATATACGGTCATAACGAGGGAAGCGTAAAGGAAAAACTGCCCGGCATAAGCCACCGCCTCATGCGGCCATGTCCCGAGGAGAAGAAGCGGTACCGCGATCATCTGGAGCACGGTTTTGATTTTCCCGCTCATTCCGGCCGCAATGACAATTCCCTCAGACGCGGCCACGGTCCGCATGCCCGCTACGGTAAACTCACGCGCCAGAATCAGAATCAGCACCCACCCGGGTACCGTTCCATTTTCCACCATCAGGCAAAAAGCAGAATAAACCAGCACCTTATCAGCCAGTGGATCCATAATCTTGCCAAAGTTCGTGACAAGTCCGTACTTTCTCGCGATTTTTCCGTCCAGCATATCCGTAAAGGATGCCGCAATAAAAAGCAGGAATGCCGCAATCCTGTAATTCATCAGGTACAGCACTACGAAAAACGGAACGGCAATCACGCGAAGAATCGTTAATTTATTTGGTAAATTCATTGGTTTTCTCCTCCATTACTCCTTATAAAGCTTCTCCCACCAAATCATAATCAAAAGCATCTGTAATCCGCACATCAACAAAATCCCCCGGGGAAAGTTCTTTTGAAGAGGTAAATAAGACAGCGTTATCAATTTCAGGCGCGTCATACGAGCTTCGGCCAAAATAACTGCCATCCTCATCCTGACCTTCCACCAGAACTTCAAGCGTTTTTCCGATTTTTTCCCGATTTTTTTCAAGAGAAATTCTATTCTGTAAAAGCATGATGCTGTCTCTGCGCTTTTCCTTGATATCCTGACGCACCTGCGGTTTCATCTTTGCCGCTTCCGTACCTTCTTCGCGGGAGTATGCAAAAACACCGAGCCGTTCGAAGCGAGACTCCTGTACAAATT
>CAKQWL010000208.1 GCA_934278965.1 uncultured Clostridia bacterium
GCTCAAGGAAACCGCGCTTCAATTCTGGTTTCTTCCCGCGGTTCTCGTCCTGGCACTTGCTTTTTTGAACGGATTTCTCCTTCTTTTGAACTGGGGATTCCTGTTTGCAGTCAAATCCTTATTCTACAGTGCTATCGAGGCCGCTGCGCTTTTGTTTTCCGCTATGTGGATTGTCTTTCCGGAGGGCGCGCCGTCACTGTCATCGCTCGGCTTCGGCAAAACAGGTACTGCCGACTCTACCGGCACCGAAAACCCGGACGGCAGTACTGCCCCAAAGCAGCCGGCGTCCATGTTTATATCCGGTTATGCCGGTATTCCGGCCGATGCCTACTGCGGGCTTGCCAAGCATATTCTCCTGCTTTTATTTACATTCGGCATCTGGAACTGTATCTGGATTTATAAAATGACACAGCACCTGAATGCGCTCCCGGATGAAGAACAGCGGAGTCCTGTCGCGAACCTGCTCCTCTGCATATTTGTCCCATTTTACAATGTTTATTGGACCTACAAAAGTGCTCAGCGGCTGGATAAGCTTTCCGCACGGTGCGGACTCTCTTCTGATCTGGCGATGCTGTGCCTGATTCTCGCGATTTTTGTGTCGATTGTTCCGCCGATTTTAATGCAGGACAAATTAAATACGATCCTTGCTTCCTGCTCCGCTCGACCTTCTTCCCAGAGCCCGGCGGCTGCCGTTTCCTCGGCGCAGGATCCTGCGGCGCACACCCCGAGAACGGAAAGCACAGCGACGGAAGCACACCGAATCGGCGACGAATTAAGGGAATACAAGGATCTTCTGGACAAGGGCATGATTACGCAGGAAGATTACGACGCGAAGAAAAAGCAGCTGCTGAACCTGTAACAAACAGAGGCGGCACCGCTTTCGTTCAAAATTTTAAAAATACAAAAAAGGCGCTTTCCGCACGCGGGAAGCGCCTTTTCTTTTACATTGATGCCTTAAATTCGTACTGCTTTATGCTTACACCTTAAGACAGCGGCTTTCTTTCGGATTCCATACAAATTTTTCAACAGCGACACCGACACCGTCGTGATCGTTATCCTCCGTTACAAAATCAGCCGCCGCACGGACCTCCGGCACACTGTTTCCCATCGCCACGGCGACGCCGGCCGCCTGCAGCATTGCGAGATCGTTTAATCCGTCCCCACACGCCATAATCCCGCCATGCGCTACTCCCAGAAGATCCGCCAGCGCCAGCATCGCGGCTGCCTTGCTGGTCGTCGCACCTCCAAGCTCGATATTCTGTCGGAACGAACTGGTCACCGTAATCTCGCCGAGTGCCTCCAAACGCTTCCACAGTTTTTCTCTGCAATCTGTGGGCAGAAGTCTTACATTGATATTTTCAATTTCCGTCCGGTGCTCCCACAAAAAATCGAACACTCCATCTACCGGCATCCGAGTTTCCCGAACATATTCCGCGCTTGTTCCGGTAACTCCGTAGGCCTCAAGATCTTTTAATTTCCCCCGCTCGACATATGCCTGCCCATCCACAAAGATTTCGATCAAATTCGGATAATCCTTTAGAAAATCCATTATTCGCTGCACGGCACTCGGCGAAAGATAATTTGTATAAAGAATGCTCCGATCCGAAAGGCGCACGATCTTCGCGCCATTGCAGGTAATCGCATATTCAATCCCATGAACCGAAAGCACTTCCTCCGGCAAGGAATGCAGGGAGCGCCCTGTTGCAATAACGACATGGACCCCGCTCTCCATTGCGCGCCGGAGCGCCTCTCGCGTGCGGGCGCCGATCTTCCGATCCGAACGAAGCGTTGTCCCGTCCAGATCTAAGGCAATCAGCCCGATTTTTACTGTTTTTTCCTTTTCTTTTTCTTCTGTCTCTCTGGTCTCTATTTTCATTCCTATTGTACGCCCTCTTTCTGCGGCTCCCGTCTAAAATCTTTTCTTATGGGCCTTTTTCCGCCCCTTGCTCTTCATTCGTTCTTTTGTTTATTTTAACACAAATTCCCGCGGGAGAACAGTTTTTTCCGAAGCGCTTGTCAACCCTGTATATTAGTGATAGAATGGTTACGAATTTCAAAGCGGGACGCCGTATTTCCGGCATTTCCGCAAAACAAGAAGGAAAGGAACGCATATTTCTATGAAAATTGCGATCGTCGGAGCCGGCAAGCTCGGCTTCAAAGTAACAGAAGCACTCCTCGGAGGGGATCACTCAGTAACTTTGATCGATAAAAATGAAGACGCACTCAATAAACTGATTTCCCAAATGGACATTATGACCGTCCACGGCAACGGGAAAGAAATCCGGATTTTAGAGGGCATCGGTATCAGCAATTACGATTTTCTCATTGCGTGTACCAACAGTGATGAAAAGAACATTTCGATTGCGTGCTTTGCCAAAAAACTCGGCTGTTCCCGCGTCGCCGCGCGAGTCCGCGATCCGGAGCATATGAATCAGCTGGACTTCATCAAGGAGGCCATGGATATCGATTATCTCGTTAATCCGGACCTCTCTATCACCATGGAAATTTACAAATATTTGGTCGAGAAATACACACTCAGCAACGGGATCTTTACAAGCGGCAAAGCGTCTCTCCTTGAATTTCATGTGAGCAAAATGCCGAAATTGATCGATCTTTCGCTTGCTGATTTCAACAAGGTGCTGCCAGATATGCTGGTTGCCGCGATTTCACGAAACGGCAAGGTCATCGTTCCCCGCGGGGATACTGTCATCCGAAAGAATGACGGAATCTATATTATCGGCGAACGGAATGCCATTTCCGAGCTGAGCGCCAAGGTCCATGTCCGGGGAAAATATACCGATCTTCAGAAGGTCATGATCATCGGCGGCGGAAAGACCGGATTTTATCTTGCCCGCAAATTGTCTGAGTTCGGTATTTCCGTTAAAATCGTTGAAGCAAGCAAGGAGCGCTGTCACTATCTCTCTGCCAATTTGGATGATGTCATGATCCTGCATGGGGACGCAACCGACATTTCTTTCCTCGAGGAAGAGAATCTGGACGACATGGACGCTTTCATCACGGCCACCGGTTATGACGAAGAAAATCTTCTTTTGGCACTGATGGCAAAACAGCACGGCATCGATGATGTTATCGCCAAGGTCAGCCGTGAAAGCTATTATGGGATTATCGAAGGGATCGGCATCGATATGGCGCTCAATCCGCTGGATATTGAGGCCAGCCACCTGCTCCGTTTCATCCAGGGGACCGGACGCGTCATTTCATCTCAGCTGATCCAGGGACAGGCCGAAATTTTGGAAATTGTAGCGAACGATCATATGGTGATCATGGATCGGCCGCTTCGCACGCTTTCTCTGCCGGACGGCATCATCATCGCTGCCATTCACCGCGGAAATGATGTGATCATTCCAAACGGAAATACGATCATTCGGGAAAATGACAGGGTCATTATCCTCTGCCTGCTTTCGGAAATTCCGGAACTGGAGCGGCTGTTCCGCACTAAAAAATTCAGCTTCCTGAAATAAGGAGGAATACGATGTATTTAAACTATCGGGGGATCCTCAAAGTGATTGCCTTATTCTTTATGGTAATCGGCATTTCGATGATCCCATCTGCCGCCGTCAGCCTGATCTATAACGAGATTGCGTCCGCGCGTGCATTTTTACTGGTTACCATACCCCTTTGTATGGTCGGAATATTGATTTTAAAAACAGTACACCCATCCCCTGAGCCATTTCGAATCAGGGATGGTTTTCTTAGTGTCTCTTTTTGCTGGCTCAGTGCCTGCGTGATTGCGGCGCTTCCGTTTTTGATTTCCGGTGCCATTCCAAGC
>CAKQWL010000209.1 GCA_934278965.1 uncultured Clostridia bacterium
GCTTTTCCGCGGAAATCATCCGTTTCCTTTTCGTGCTGATTGAAAAGGGAAGAGTGCGGAAATTTTCAAAGATTTCGGCTGTTTACGGCAGACTGCGGAGCGAAGAGGAAGGGATTGTTCCCGGAACGATTGAGTCGGCAGTGCCGTTGTCGGAGGAGCACATCCGGAAGTTCGAAGAGCAGACCGGAAAGCTGCTTCGAAAGAAAGTGAAACTGAAAAACGAGGTTGATAAACGCCTGATCGGCGGAGTGCGGATTTTTGCAGACGGAAAGATGATTGATGCCTCCGTAAGATCCAGAGTATCGACCTTGATGGAGACGATAAGCAGAGAGGAGGCCAACGGATGAATTTAAGGCCGGATGAAATCAGTGCCGTGATTCGGGAACGAATCAAAGGATATAAGAACCAACTGGAGATTTCCGATTTCGGTACGGTGATACAGGTCGGCGACGGGGTTGCCAGAATCTACGGTCTGGAGAACTGCATGGCCGGAGAACTTCTCGAATTTCCGGGAGAAGTTTACGGAATGGCGATGAACTTGGAAGAAGATAATGTCGGGGCGGTTATTATGGGCCCGGATATCGGAATTAAGGAAGGGGACATCGTGAAGCCGACCGGCAGAGTCATCGAAGTGCCGGTGGGAAACGCGCTGATCGGTCGAGTTGTCAATCCTCTCGGCCAGCCGATTGACGGGAAAGGCGAAATCCGAAACGAGGGGTTCCGCCCTGTGGAGAATCAGGCGCCCGGCGTATTGCAGCGAAAATCGGTCAAAGAACCGCTGCAGACCGGGATTAAGGCAATTGACTCCATGGTGCCGATCGGAAAAGGGCAAAGAGAATTGATTATCGGTGACCGACAGACCGGAAAGACGGCGATCGCGATCGATACGATTCTCAATCAGAAAAATAAGGATGTTATCTGTATTTATGTAGCAATCGGACAGAAAAAGTCAACCGTTGCGCAGTTGGTTCAGACGCTGGAAGACCGGGGCGCGATGGACTATACGATCGTCGTTTCGGCGACAGCGTCGGATGTAGCGCCGCTTCAGTACATCGCGCCTTATGCGGGGTGTGCTATGGGTGAGTTCTTTATGTATCAGGGAAAGCATGTCCTGATTGTATATGATGATCTGTCGAAGCATGCGGTTGCTTACCGGGCAATGTCGCTGCTTCTGCGGAGACCGCCGGGAAGAGAGGCTTATCCGGGCGATGTATTTTATCTGCATTCGCGCCTTTTAGAGCGTGCGGCAAAGCTGTCGGATGAACTGGGCGGGGGCTCGATTACGGCACTTCCGATTATTGAAACGCAGGCGGGAGATGTTTCCGCTTATATCCCGACGAATGTAATTTCGATCACGGACGGACAGATTTTCCTGGAGTCGGAACTCTTCTTCTCCGGGCAGCGGCCGGCGGTCAATGCCGGCATCTCGGTCAGCCGAGTCGGCGGAAATGCCCAGATCAAGGCGATGAAGAAAGTCGCCGGTAAGGTAAAACTGGAACTTGCACAGTATCGGGAGCTGGCAAATTTTGCGCAGTTCGGATCGGATATTGATAAAGATACGAAAGAGCGGCTGGATCACGGGGAGATCCTGATGGAAATCCTGAAACAAAGTCAGTACAGTCCGCTGGATGTTGCGGATCAGGTAATGATAATCTACGCGGCCGCGCACGACCATTTGAAGGGGATTGCTCACGGAAAGGTCCGTCAGTTTGAAGAGGGACTTTATGAATTTATGGATGCAAATTATCCGGATGTGAAAAGGGCGATCCATGAGACGGGAGAACTTTCCGAAGAAACGGAGTCACGGCTGAAGAACGGGATCGAAGAGTTCCGGCAATCGAGAAAAGACGAATTTGAAGATTAGTCGGAAGTCTTTTGGTCTTTTGATTTTGTGCTGAGAGGGAGGTGCAGGAGCGAAAATGGCAGGAAACAGTATGGCGGATATCCGCAGACGCATACGGAGTATCCGCTCTACCGAGCATATTACCAACGCGATGAAGCTGGTGTCCGCCGCGAAGTTGAGAAAAGCGAGAAACACCTTCGACCGGACAAAAGAATATTTTCATTATATGACCGAATCTATTTCGGAAATCTTCCATGATGCGGAAGCCGTGCCGGAAAAGTATCTGGAAGGAAATCGCGAAATCGTCAATACTTGTTTTGTCATCGTCACCTCGGAGCGCGGGCTCTGCGGAGCGTTTAACGCCAATGTGATTCGTGAGGCGGAAGCGGAAATCGAGGATGATCCGAACCGTTCAGTACTGATCGCGGTCGGGTCAAAGGGAAAAGAGTATTTTGAGAAGCGCGGCAAATACATTCACAGTGAATATCTGATGCCGCCTGAGGATATTTCCTTCGCGCAGACGAGAGAAATCGCGCAGACGGTGCTCGGGCTTTATGAAGAAAAGAAGGTTGATCGCGTTGTCCTGATATCGACCGCATTTGTCAATAATCTGGAGCAGGAAGTGAAGAGTGTGCAGCTTCTTCCGTTTGAGGTTTCGGACAAGGAGGAGTATGGTGTGACGGATATCGACACCCATCCGTATGATACGAAGCACCGGGAAGTTGAATATGAGCCGTCGGTCGACGCGGTGTTCAATTACCTGATTCCGAAATATGTCGAGATCATGCTTTACGGGTCCATTCTGGAATCGGCGACCTGTGAGCACGCCGCAAGGCGGATGGCAATGGAAAGTGCCACCGATAATGCAAGGGATATGCTCTCGCAGCTTTCCCTTTACTATAACAGGGCGCGTCAGGCGGCCATTACGAATGAAATTATCGAGGTCGTGTCCGGTTCGGAAGCGCAAAGTCCGGAACTATAGGATCGGATAGAATCGGAAATATAGGAAGAAATGTGACGGAGGTGTAAGGTTTGAATAAAGGAATCATCAATCAGATTATCGGACCTGTGATTGATATCAAGTTTCATCCGGAGGAAATCCCGAAGCTTTTGAATGCGATTCATATCACATTGGGGGAGAAGACGATTGTTGCGGAGGTCTCGCAGCATGTCGGGGATGATGTTGTGCGCTGCATCGCGCTTTCTTCGACGGATGGACTTCGGAGAGGAATGGAGGCTGTGGATACCGGAGCGCCGATTTCGGTCCCGGTCGGAAGAGAAGTTCTCGGCAGACTTTTTAATGTGATCGGAGAGCCGATCGATGAGAAGGGGCCGGTAGAGACCGAACGCAGGAGTTCGATTCACGCGCAGGCGCCGAGCTTTGAGGAACAGGACACAACGGCGAGAATCTTTGAAACAGGGATCAAGGTCATTGACCTGATCGCACCGTATACGAGAGGCGGGAAGGTCGGACTGTTCGGCGGTGCGGGAGTCGGAAAGACCGTACTGATTCAGGAATTGATCAACAACATCGCCAAAGAGCACGGCGGAATTTCCGTGTTTGCCGGGGTCGGGGAACGAACAAGAGAAGGAAACGATCTTTACTACGAAATGATCGAGTCCGGTGTTATTGAAAAGACGGCGATGGTGTTCGGACAGATGAATGAGCCGCCGGGGGCGCGAATGAGAGTTGCACTGACCGGGCTTACGATGGCGGAGTATTTCCGCGATGTGGAGGGCCAGGATGTGCTTCTGTTCATCGATAATATCTTCCGTTTTACCCAGGCGGGATCGGAAGTGTCCGCACTGCTCGGCCGTGTACCGTCCGCAGTAGGATACCAGCCGACGCTGGCCACGGAAATGGGAGCTCTTCAGGAGCGGATCACTTCAACGAAGCGGGGGTCCATCACCTCGGTTCAGGCGGTTTATGTCCCGGCGGATGACTTGACCGACCCGGCGCCGGCGACGACTTTTGCCCATCTGGACGCGACGACAGTACTTTCCCGTTCGATTACGGAACTGGGCATTTATCCGGCGGTTGATCCGCTTGCGTCGACTTCCAGAATTATGGATCCGTTGATTCTCGGGAAGGAACATTACGAGACGGCGCGCGGTGTACAGGAAGTTCTTCAAAAGTATAAAGATTTACAGGATATTATCGCCATCCTAGGAATGGACGAACTTTCGGATTCCGATAAGCTTATTGTATCGAGAGCAAGAAAGATCCAGCGCTTTCTTTCACAGCCTTTCAGTGTGGCAGAGCAGTTTACCGGAATGGAAGGAAAGTATCTGCCGCTGTCGGAGACCATCCGAGGATTTAAGGAAATCCTCGAGGGGAAGCACGATCAGATACCGGAATCGATGTTTCTCATGGCCGGCGGGATCGATGAAGTCGTAGAAAGGTATGAGAAGAGCAATGGCTAAGACGATCAGGCTGGAGGTGATTACACCTGCCAGGATGTTTTACAGGGGCGATGTCGAATTGGTCGTGGTCCGGACCGCAAGCGGCGAGGAGGGCTTTATGGCCGGGCATGTCTGGGCACGCAAACTGATCGATGTCGGACCTCTTCGGATTCGCGAGGCGGGCGGAGAGATGAAGTATGCTGTGATTGACGGCGGTTATCTGGATGTGAGTGATACGATCATCATGATTTACACGGATGCCGCGGAATGGGACAGTGAAATCAATCTGAAGCTGGCAGAGGATCAGAAAGAGGCAGCTGAAAAATATCTGAGGGAGAATCGAAATCTTCCGGAGGATGATTTGAATATTCTTGCTGTGCGGAAGGGACTTGCAAGATCCAATGCCCGGATCCGGATGGCAAGGAAGCGGGGAGTCGGCGCGGAAGAGAGGCCAAAAGAGTGATGAAAACGGAGCAAAGCGTAAAGCATTTTGACGAATTGACGACGAAAGAACTGTTTGATATTTATAAACTGCGGACCGAGGTCTTTGTCGTGGAGCAGGAATGCCCGTATCAGGAAGTGGATGACGCTGATCTTGCGGCGTATCACATCGTTCTCCGTGATGCGGATGGTATCGCGGCCTATCTGCGTGTGCTGCCGAAGGGTATTCTCTCCCCGGAGTATGCTGCACTCGGGAGGGTCATTGCGGCAAAAAGAGGCTGCGGCCTCGGAGCCGAAGTCGTGTGTGCCGGCATTCGGACCGTGAAAGAGAAATTCGGCAATGTCGGAATTTTGATCGAGGCGCAGTCCTATGCGCAGGGATTTTACGAAAAACAGGGTTTTGTACGGATCTCAGAAGAGTTTCTGGAAGACGGGATTCCGCATGTACGGATGCTTCGGATGCCCGAAATGTGACAAAAGAAAAGCGAAGATTATGTGATGAAAGCGGCTGAAAGCGTTGAAATTCAGCCGTTTTCTTATTTTCTAATATTCTGAAAACCGGCAAAAAGGTATACTTTTTGCGAGAATCTGGTATAATAATACTGTTTGCGGAAGCAGACGGGAAAGAGAGGAGAAACAAAATATGGCAAAGAAGCTTATGATTGTGTGGCTTTCTTTACTCATGGTGCTGTTCTCATCAATTTCTATTTATGCTGAAGAAGACGTTCAAGGAGATTTTTTTGAAAAACATGTTATTATCAATGGGACGGAGATTGTGAATTACAATTTACAGTACCCGTTTCTCATGCATAATAACGCTACCTACTTTCCATTATCCCCTGAGATGGCTCAAATCTTGGGATTAACATCGGAAATGGATTGGGAAAGCCGCACATTAAAACTTTTGAAAACAGAGCCGTCGCGAAAAAATATCAGTTCCAACTGGCTCAAGAACAACAACGAGAATGTTCCGCTCGATGTTCTTTCAGAAGTAAAAGTTCTCGCTTATGTTCCGAGCGAGGAGGAAGAGACGAAGACCGGAGACGCGGTGGATGTGATTGATACTCCGCAGCTTTCGGTAAAGGAACTGGATCTTACCGGTACACCGGTGCTTGCTGCCGGGAAGTATCTGTTTTTGCCGGTAAGGGCACTCGCCGGGGAAGACGGCTTCGGATGGGACATTTATTTTGACCCGTATTACGGAGTTTGTATCAGTACGATCGAAGGCGTATCGGCCAAAAGCTTTTATAACAAGGCGGAGGCACAGCGCAACAAAGGACTTGCGCTCTATATAAAAAGTCAAAACTCCGGTATCTCGACGACCGTTGCGCAGCAGTATGTGTTCCTGTTCCAGCGGGCAGAGGCCGTATACGGAGTAGAAGCGGAGCTTCTGATGGCAGTTGCGAGCAAGGAAAGCCATTTTGGGGCATCCGCGACAGCGCGCGGCGGAGCAAGAGGCATGATGCAGATCATGCCGGCGACGGCAGCTCGGTATGGGCTTACGATCAATGATCTTTATGATGCAAAGACGAATATTGATTTCGGGGCGATGTATATCAGCGAGCGGATCAGCGCGTACAGCGGGAACTGGGTGAAGGGCCTGTCGGCCTATAATCAGGGTTCCGTCAAAGTAAACAGAGGAACACATTCCACGGCCTATGCCGAGAGGGTTCTTTCGGAGTACAGCAAGATCGGAAATTACCTCAAGGCAAACGGGTTCGCTGGACAATAAAATCGTGACTTAAAGAGAAAAGCATAAAAATAGAAAGCCAAAGAAAAGCGGCGGGTTCATCCGAGAGGGTGGATCCGCCTTTTTCGTGCTGCGGCCGCGGAGGGAATTGATTTTTGAAAAAATCGGGATTATACTGGGGGTATATTGAAAGAAAAAGCAGAAAGAAAGGCGGAGTACTTATGAAGTTAGTTGTGATCGGTGGCGTCACCGGAGGGGCATCGACGGCAGCGCGTGTACGAAGACTGGATGCGGACGCAGAAATTGTGATGTTTGAACGCGGAGAGCATGTATCTTTTTCCAACTGTGCACTGCCCTATTATTTAGGAGGGGTGGTTGCAGACAGTGCAAGTCTTCTCGTGGTAACACCGGAGGATTTTAAGAATCAGCATGACATTGAAGTGCGGACAAAAAGCGAAGTAACGGCGATCAATCGCGATCGCAGAACGGTGACGGTCCGGGAAACGGAGACCGGGCGGGAGTACGAAGAAGGATATGATAAGCTGATGCTGGCGCCGGGGGCCAATCCGATTTTACCAAAGAGCATCAAAGGTATTGAGCGGGAAAATGTCTTTACTGTGCGGAATGTGACGGATATCGTGAAGCTGAAGGCGTATGCCGACCGGAATGATGTTCGAAATGTTGTTGTTGTCGGGGGCGGATTTATCGGCGTGGAAGTTGCGGAGAATCTTCGAAGTGCCGGAAAGGATGTTAGCCTGATCGAGGGAACCAATCAGATCATGGCACCGTTTGATTACGATATGGTACAGATCCTGCACAAGGAGATGGATGACAACGGTGTTCGGCTGTATTTGGACTCTACCGTGATCGAAATCCATGACGGCGGTGTGACGGCGATAAAAGATGAGGTGCCGTTTGAAACGGCAGCGGATCTTGTGGTAATGGCCATCGGGGTCGCACCGGAAACAAAGCTTGCGCAGGAAGCCGGACTTGAAATCGGCGAAACAAGAGGGATCAAGGTGAATCACAATTACCAGACAAGCGATCCGGATATTTACGCGGTCGGAGATGTTATCGAAGGCTACAATCGTCTGACGCGCGCGCCGGGACGGTTGGCGCTGGCGGGACCTGCACAGCGTCAGGCACGCGCGGCGGCCGACCATATGTATGGAATTCCGCATAATCATACGGGGTTTATCGGCTCCTCCTGTATCCGGATTTTCGGACAGAATGCAGCTGCGACG
>CAKQWL010000210.1 GCA_934278965.1 uncultured Clostridia bacterium
TGCGTACTCTGCTCAGAATGGCGTTATTTACGGCAAAATATGGATTTTCCGTCGTACTTCCGATGAAGTGGATGATCCCCTCTTCCAGTGCCGCCAGCAGTGAATCCTGCTGAAGCTTATTCCAGCGATGAAACTCATCCACATAAAGGCAGGTCTTTTCTTTTTGTAAACCGAAGAATTTCAGTTTTGCCCGCTCCAAAATCTCTTTCAGCTCTTTTGTTCCGGAAGTACTGGCATTAATCTCACAAAAATCCGCTGAAATCATTCCGGCGATAATTCTTGCAAGCGTTGTCTTTCCGGTTCCTGAAGGACCGAAAAAAATAGCGGAATCAAAAGTCTTATTCTTCACTGCGTTATATAAAAGCGATCCCGGATACATAAAATGACGCTGTCCGACAAAGTCATCCAGCGTTTCCGGACGCATTCTGGTCGATAAAGGTACCATAGCTTTTTCTCCGATTGTATAATTTTATTCTGAACTGCCTGTTTTCGCAACGAACGCATCCGAATATCGCTCACCGCACGCCGCGTCCACTTTTGCCTTTTCTGCGGCCGCACTTTCCGCATCCGGAAAAAGCTGACCGATCACTTTGAACATCCCGTCCTTTTTGAGAATTGATGTGTGGATGCCGGAAGCTGAAAGCTCCTGCAGCAAGGTATTCGCCGCCTGCTCTGTCGAGAAGCTGCCGAATTGAATTGCATATCCTTCGAAACTTTCCTTATCTGAATCAGCACTGCTTAGAGCCTCTTCTTTTACTTTTTCATCGGTATCTGCCGCCTTTACGCCGGCATTCTCTGCTCCTGCCGCCTCTTGTGAATCCGCTGAATCCGCTTCTTTTCCCGCAGCTTCCCCGTTCTTCTCCCTTTTCTCCTCGGTATGGATCCCGATTTTCCCAAGAACCACATCAAAAGAGGCCTCCTCCCCTAAGAGAAGAGGATAAACGACATACTTCGTTGTCAAAAAACCAAGCACAACGGACAATCCTATTATAGCAAGAACCGAAAGGAAATTCACCCCTGTTTTTTTCGCATTCCCACTGTGAAAAAAGGAATACCCTCTTCCTCTGCTTCCTCTGTGCCTTCTTTTCTGCATTTTTTCCACCCCTGTCTTTTCCTATCGCTTGTACATATTATTCCTGTCCCTTCCGAAATATTCATCGGAATACAGAAGCGGATCATCTCCCTGATATCTAAAATAAAAAAGCCGCTTTCGCGGCATAGGATCGTATCAACAGACTCATGATTCAAAAAGTTTTGCCCCATCAGAGCGCTTGGATTCCCGACCGGAATCCGTCCGTCCGCGCGGCCTTCCGCCCGCTTGAACACCCCACGCCCGGCGAAGCTGAATCAACCCGTCAATTTGCTCTTCGGTCATCATTCGTTCCTGTCCCATTATTTTCAAATACATCGCTGTTGCCGCGGCGTGTTCAATGGTTTCCAGACTGTAAAAAGCATGGACAGCATCCGTACCCCAGGTCACAACGCCGTGATTCTCCAGCAAAAGTGCGTTATATCCACGGCAGCCCCGACCGACCGCCTCCGCAAGTTCCAGGCTTCCCGGCAGCGCGTAAGGAATAAGCGGCACGACACCCGGTGATACCACCGCCTCCTGCAGATAGGCTTGATCCAGCGAAAGTCCTGCCACCGCAAACGCCGTTGAAATCGGCGGGTGTGCGTGAACCACCGATCGAATCTCCGGAAGCGCCTGGTACAGTGCCAAATGCATTTTCAATTCGGAGGACGGTTTCCGATTTCCGAAAAGCACATTGCCTTCCAGGTCAGTCTTTACCAGCATCTCCTCTGTCATATACCCCTTCGAGACACCGGACGGAGTGGTCCAGACTTCGTTCGCCCCGACGCGAATGCTGATATTTCCGGCGTTCGCAGGCGCGTAACCTTTTTGATACATCCGTCTTCCGACTTCAAGGATCTCTTCCAGCACCTCCATATCTCGCCGCAGGATTTCCTTTTTTGTTCTCTCCGTGTTTTCCATCTTGTTTTCCGGCTCCTCCCTCATTTTCTTCATCATTTCGTATCTCTCCGCAGGATTTCCGCAAGACTTTGATCATACGGAGGACGGCAAATTCCCTTTTCGGTAACAATGGCCGTAATCAAGGTGTGATCTGTCACATCGAAAGCCGGATTATAACAAGCTACTCCTTCGGGTGCTGCGGGTTTCTCAAAAAACTTCGTCCGGATCTCCTCGGGCGAACGCAGCTCGATTGTAATATCTTTTCCGCTTTTACAATGAAAATCCACCGTTTCCGACGGACAGAAAACATAAAACGGGATCTGATAATACTTCGCCAAAATAGCGACTCCGCTTGTACCGATTTTATTGGCCGTATCTCCGTTCGCCGCAACGCGATCGCAGCCCACAAAGCAAGCCTGAACCTTTCCTTCCTTCATGACGATGCTTGCCATATTATCACAGATTAGAGTACAGTCAATTCCGGCACGGGAAAGCTCATAGGCAGTAAGCCGCGCTCCCTGGAGCAGCGGTCTCGTTTCATCCACCCAGGCGTGCAGCTCCATCCCTCTTTCCTTTCCCAGGAAAAACGGTGCAAGTGCCGTTCCGTACACCGAAGTGGCAAGCGGACCGGCATTGCAATGCGTCAAAATGCCGTCTCCGTTCCGCACAAGTGAAAGCCCGAGTTCGGCAAGCCTTCGGCACATTTCGGCGTCCTCCTCCTGGATCTTTACGGCTTCTTCCTTCATTTTCTCCAGAATTTCCGGAATCGGACGGTCCTTTTCGGTAAGGACCACACTTTCCATTCGCCGCAGCATCTTCGACAGATTGACCGCGGTAGGCCGTGCCGAATTCAGATATTCGCTGTTTTTACAAAATTTCCGATAAAACTCCTCAAAGGTATTTTTTCCTTCTTCATATGCCAAAAGGGACAGTACATATACTGCATATGCCGCAAAAATTCCGATAGCCGGCGCCCCGCGTACCTGCAAAAAATAAATGGCATCGTAAAACTCTTCTGCCCGTGTCAGTGTCCGGTATTTCGTTTCACCCGGCAAAAGTGTTTGATCCAAAATCACA
>CAKQWL010000211.1 GCA_934278965.1 uncultured Clostridia bacterium
GCATTGCCAATATGTATTACATTCCTGCCGGAATTTTGGCAAAGACCAACGAAACTTTCGCAGGGCTTGCCGGAATTGCCCCGGAAATATTGGAAAATCTGACATGGCAGGGATTTTTCTTCAGTAATCTGCTGCCTGTGACGCTGGGAAATCTGATCGGCGGCGGGGTGTTTGTCGGAATGGCCTATTGGTATGCTTACCGAAAAGCGTAAAACGGTTAAAACGATATTGAAATTTTCTTCAAAATCAGTAAAATAAGAGTAGAGTCAGTAGAAAAGGTACGGCTGACTCTATTTGTTTATCAGGAGAAAAAGGAAAATGAAGATAGAAGATTCGGTAAGAAAAATGGAACTCCGGGAGCTGGAAGGTTTCTGGATCGGAAATGCACAGGATACGGAAGCCGGCACCGGATGTACGGCAATTCTCTGCCCGGATGGGGCTGTCTGCGGAGTAGATGTACGGGGAGCGGCTCCTGCTTCGCGCGAGACGGAACTTTTGCGTCCGGTGAATATGATCGAACAGGTCCACGCTGTGATGCTGTCCGGCGGCAGCGCATTCGGACTTGCGGCGGGAGATGGAGCAATGCAGTTCCTTGCCGAAAGAGGTTATGGGTTTGAGACCGGTTTCGGTGTTGTACCGATCGTCTGCGGAGCGTCGCTTTTTGATTTGGCGACGGGCAGAAACGATGTTCGGCCGGATAAAGCGATGGGATACGCAGCGTGCAGTGCCGCCGAGAAAAAAGAGCCGGTACGCTCCGGAAATTACGGTGCGGGGACCGGAGCCTCTGTCGGGAAATATCTCGGGGCCTCCTACATGATGAAGGGCGGTCTTGGAGTTGCTGCGCTCGCGGCGGGAGATGTGAAATGCGCTGCGATTGTGGCCGTGAACTGCCTTGGGGATGTATGGGACACGGAAAGCGGCGAAGTACTTGCGGGTGTACTCAATGAGGAAAAAAATGAAATCCGCTCCACCAGAGAACGGATGCTTCGGGATATCACATCGACCAAAGATGTTTTCAGCGGCAATACTACACTGGGTTGTATTTTGACAAATGCCAGACTGACAAAGAGCCAGTGCAATAAGTTGGCTTCCGTTACTCACAATGCGTATGCCCGCGCGATTACGCCGGTGCATACTTCGGCGGACGGAGACACCATTTTCGCGATGAGCTTCGGAAGCGCGGAGGCTGCGCCGGATGCACTCGGCGTACTTGCGGTCCTTGCGATGGAACGGGCGATCGCAGATGCTGTGCGAAGCGCGGAGCCGGCGTACGGAATTCCGGCAGCGCGCAGTCTGAAATAAGGAACAAAGGACGATACTGAAAAAAATAACCGATCAATCGCCGGATGATAATCGGCCGATCGATAAAAAGAAACACCGATCAGCACACAAAGGAAAAGCGGGAAATGAAAGATACAGCGGTGCGGGGAATACAGGATCTCAAAAAAGAGCATGCTCTGATACAAAAAGCAATGGAAGGCGATAAGGAAAGCTTGGAATCGCTGCTTTTGTCGTGTCAGGGCAAGGCTTACAGCATTGCTTTCCGGTATATGAAAAACGAAGAGGATGCAATGGATGTACTGCAGGAGAGCTTCATTAAAATTTTTCGCAGCATTGCCGCCTTTAATTTCGAAAGCCGATTTGATACATGGGTTTACCGGATCGTCATGAACACCTGCAATGATTTTTATCGAAAGAACAAAAAACATGCCAATCTGATTTATTTCTCGGGATACGGAGAGGAGAACGGTGAGGTGCCGCTTGAAATTCCGGATGAAAAGGCCGGACCGAGCGATATCCTGGAAAAGAAAGAGGAGGGACAACGGATTTTGAAATGCGTGGATCTTCTAAGTGAAGAGCACCGTCAGGTAATCCTTCTCCGGGATATTAAAGGGTTTTCATACGAGGAAATCTCGGAAATCCTCAACTGCTCTATCGGAACGGTAAAGTCGCGTATTTCCAGAGCGCGGCTTCGGCTCCGGGAAATTTATTTGAGAGAAATGAAAAATAGTGATTGAGAAATTCCGAATGTTTCGGAACAAAATACAAAAAAAATCGTCTTATCGATTGAAAAGGGGATTTTAGAGGAAACTGTGAAAGGAGAAAGCAAGTGAGATGCCATGAAACACGAGAGTTACTCTCGCTTTATATTGATCATGTGCTGGATGAGGATCTGGCGGCACAGGTTTCTGCGCATCTTGAGGTCTGTCCGGAGTGCAGGAAAGAGTACGAAGAACTTGTTGAAATAATCGGGATGCTGTCGGCACTGCCGGAAGTGCCGGTGCCGGAAGGACTGGAAACTCGCTGGCGTCATGCTTTAGAGGCTGCGGAGCAAAACAGGGGAGAAGTATATGAATGCGTCCGCATCGCCCGAAAGAATCGTTTGAGACGGTTTTCTGCGGTCTGTGCGGTTTTTGTGGTTGGAATATTCGCGGTCGCCATGTATAATAATAGTGATCAGTGGATACCAGCGGAGGACGCTGCTTTTAACGAGGGTGCGGCACTTTACGCGGCAGATGAAAATCTGAGCGGAGCTGCTTCCGAGGACTCGGCTGCGGAACTGCGTGAGAAGCAGACAGCACAGGCAGCGCCGGAGTCTCCGGGAACGTCAGAGTCGGAAACGGCGAACAACACTCCGAAAAACGAGAATCAAAAAACTACCAGGTCCATCGAGGATGCGGCCGGAGATACGAAGCAGGAAGGAACGGCGAACCAGCCGATTCATAATGAACTTCCGTATCAGGAACCGGAGACTCATGCGGATGAGGATCGTGCCGCTGCTGCGGACCCTATGCCAAGCAGAGGATCTGTAAGCGGAGGGTCAAAGCAGCCTGTGGATTGCGGCGGCAGAGAGGGGCATGACACTGCCGATATCAGAGACTCCAGGGCCATTCGTCATTATATGAAAGTTATGGAGAAGGAGCTCGACGG
>CAKQWL010000212.1 GCA_934278965.1 uncultured Clostridia bacterium
CTGCAGATATAGCAGATGCGGATACTGTGTTGCCAGCGGCCGCGGGTACGATGAATGCAGCGGCCGCGCAGGTAGTCGGAGATTTGCCCGCGGAGGAAGCGTCGGACGGAGATCCGCAGAATCCGTAAAAATCAGAACAGGGGCCGGAGCAATGAAAAGAACACATCCTATTCTGAATAGGATGTGTTCTTTATTTTTCCATTTGATAAGCGGGGAGAAAAATGCCATTTCGAAAGACATTTTCTTTTCGAACGATATGGTAACCCCGGTGTTCGAAAAAGGATTTTGCCGTAACGGAGGCGCGTACCGTGATCGTTTTCCCAGTCGCGCGTTGTTCCAGTTCACGGCAGATTGCTGTTGCGATGCCCCTGCTCTGATAATCTTTGTGTACAAACAATCGATCCAGATATCCGCACGGTGTCATATCGCCGAAGCCGACGATTTTACCGTTTTCGACGGCAACAACGGTATGGTGTTCCCGAAACGATTGATCCCATTTCCGCAGATCGACGCTGCCGCTCGCCCATACGGCCAGCTGCTCCGCTGAATAATCCTTTGCGTTGACATGATGGATCGTCTGATAAAATAATTCGGCCAATTGTTTACAGTCGGTAGGTTTGTATTCTCGAAGTTTCACGGTCCGCTCTCAAAATCTGTTTCACTAAAATTTACCCAAAATTCGGCTTGTTCAATTGTCTCTATACTATCACATTTCTTTTTTCAGAAAAAGGGAATTATTTTTTGCAGTGCGTATCCAGGTATTTCTTTTTCGTAGCGTTGCCTCCGCGAATGTGTCGTTCGGCTTTGTTCGTGTCCAGAACAACTTTTACTTCGGATGCCAGCGAAGGGTTGATTTCAGACAGACGCTCCGTGATGTCCTTATGAACGGTTGACTTGCTGACTCTGAATTTTTGCGCTGCGCTGCGCACGGTAGCGCCGGTCTCCAGGATATAGCGGGCGAGTTCCAGTACCCGTTCTTCTATGTAATCCTTCATTTTTTAATATTTCACCGTCCTCACATTGATATTTGGATGTGACTTGAGTCAAATCGGGTTATACTGCAATATATGAAAGGCAGATATTGGATATGCCCGCGAAAAAAAGTCGTATTTCGTGCTTGGTATTTTCGGGAGAATATATTATAATAACTGTATGCGGCCAAGCCGTATGACGAGATAAGAGGAAACCGAAAAGAAGGAGAAAAAAGATGGGATTTACAGATGAAGTCGGGATTGACCTTGGGACTGCAAATGTCCTTGTTTATATAAAGGGAAAAGGTGTTGTACTGAATGAGCCTTCCGTGGTGGCGATCAACAAGGATACGAATGAGATCCTTGCTGTCGGTGAGGAAGCGCGTCTGATGCTGGGGAGGACTCCGGCGAATATTGTCGCGGTAAGACCGCTGCGCGACGGGGTGATTTCGGATTACGATATTACAGAGAGAATGCTGAAGCATTTTATCAAAAAATCCTGCAAGAGCAGCCGCTTTTTCAAGCCGAGGATCATGGTGTGCGTGCCGTCCGGCGTAACGGAGGTTGAAAAGAGGGCCGTGAAGGAAGCTGCGGTGCAGGCCGGCGGAAAGGCGGTTTATCTGATGGAGGAGCCGGTTGCCGCTGCGATCGGAGCCGGACTGGATATTTCGAAGCCGGATGGAATCATGGTAATTGATATCGGCGGCGGCACGACTGATGTCGCTGTCATTTCTCTCGGAGGCATTGTTGCCAGCGAATCGGTGAAGATCGCGGGCGACAAGTTCGACGAGTCGATTATTAAGTATATGCGCAAGGAGTTCAAGCTCTATATCGGCGAGAGAACCGCGGAAGAGCTGAAAATGTCGATCGGAATTGCTTATCCGACGGAGGAAACGATGACGCGTGAGTGTCGGGGCCGGGATTTGGTAACGGGACTTCCGAAGACGATTGAAATCACTTCAAAGGATATGCTGGAAGCATTGGACGAGCCGCTTACGACCATTTGTGAGGCGGTACACAGTGTGCTGGAGAGAACTCCGCCGGAGCTGGCTGCGGATATCAGCAACTTCGGAATTATCATTACGGGCGGCGGCGCGCTGCTGAAGGGAATCGACAAGCGTATCGAAAACAGAACCGGAATCAATGTCCGGATCGCGGAGGATCCGAAGTCCTGTGTAGCGATTGGAACCGGAAAGGCGCTGGATCAGATCGAGAACATTGAAAACAATTCGATGAACCGGAGGAAGCCGTATCTTTAGGCCGCTCCGGCAGAGGAGAAAGAAGAGGCCGCCAAGTGCGGCCTTTTTTATAGGACGATGCCGGAAGACGGCAGCAAGACAATAAGAATAAAAAAGGAAAATCAAAATGAAACTGGAATTAATCGCAACGGCGACCTTTGGGCTGGAAGCTGTTGTAAAAAGGGAAATTGAAGCACTTGGATATCGGATCCTGCGATCAGAGGATGCGAAGATCACTTTCCTCGGGGACGAGAGGGCGATTGCGCGGTGCAATCTGCATCTGCGCTGTGCGGATCGGGTCCTGATCAAGATGGGCGAGTTCTGTGCGGCCGAATTTGAGGAGCTTTTCCAGCAGGTCAAGGGGATCGCGTGGGAAGAATGGATTCCGCCGGATGGAAAATTTACGGTAAACGGTACTTCGGTCAAATCAAAGCTGCACAGTGTTCCCGCCTGCCAGAGCATTGTAAAGAAAGCGATCGTATCGCGGCTTTCGGAGGCCTACGGAATGGAAACTTTTCCGGAGACCGGCGCGCCGTATACGGTAAAAGTAACCCTTCTGCGCGACCGGGCAACGATCACGCTGGATACAAGCGGCGCTGGTCTTCACAAACGCGGCTATCGCGTGATGGATGTTGCGGCGCCGATCAAAGAAACGCTCGCGGCGGCCATGGTGCAGCTCTCTTTTTGGAAGTCGGGCCGTGTCTTGGCGGATCCGTGCTGCGGCTCCGGGACCATTCCAATCGAAGCGGCGATGATCGGGAGAAATATCGCGCCGGGACTGAATCGCAAGTTTGCGGCAGAGGGCTGGGAAGCAATTCCGGCGGCTGTTTGGAAAGAAGAACGGAGGGCCGCTTACAAAGCGATTGACTATGAAACGGAGCTTACAATTTATGGCTCCGATATTGACGGAAAGGCCGTTGCTGCGGCACGGGAAAACGCGATCGCGGCCGGTGTGGACGACTGTATCCGGTTCCGGCGGCTGGATGTTCGGGATTTCCGAGCGGAGGCGCCTTCCGGCATCATCATTACAAATCCGCCGTATGGAGAACGAATCGGGGAGAAAAAAGCGATTGAAGCCATTTACGGAGCATACCGAAAGTTTTTCCAAGAAAACCCGGACTGGTCACTTTTTCTGATTACGACAGATAAGAATGTAGAGCAAAAAATATTCGGGCATGAGGCAAATCGCCGGCGTAAGCTGTATAACGGCCGCCTGGAGGTCTGTTATTATCAGTTTCACGGAAAGCGTCCGGGAAGAGAATAGATCCAATTTCTTGAAATAATCAGAAAGTAAAGAAAATGTTAAGAAAATTGCTTGACGAAATCTTAACACACCGATATAATATGAATTGATAAAATATATTTTTATATTTTATTACGGAATTTTTTACTTTTTTTATGTTTTATTTCAAGGAGGAAAAACATGGGCAGAAAAATCCCTATGTGGCAGGTTCTCATCGTGATTCTTTTCTCGCTGCTTTGCTTCGCTTATGCATACGGCGTTCTCGGAAAGGTTCTCGGCGATGCATTTGCCTGCAGCTACGGCGAGTTACATATTCCGCTGGTAGTTGCCACTCTCTTCGCGACAGTAGTCGCAATCGCGAACGGCTATAAGTGGTCGTTCCTTGAAAACGGTATCTTAGTATCTATCAACCGCGCGATGGGCGCAATTCTGATCCTGATGACGGTTGGTATCCTGATGGGCGCGTGGATCGCAGGCGGCGTTGTTCCGGCGATGATCTACTACGGACTCATGGTGTTGAAGCCAAGCTTCTTCCTGATCGCGGCGTGTATCCTCTGCGCGATTTGCGCACTGGCGACCGGTTCTTCCTGGACGACGGTTGGAACCATCGGCGTAGCGCTGATCGGAATCGGAACAGCGCTCGGCATGAGCCCGGCGATGACAGGCGGAGCAATCGTATCCGGAGCGTATTTCGGAGACAAGATGTCCCCGATGTCCGATACGACGAACCTGGCTCCTGCAATGGCAGGTGCAACGCTGTTTGACCACATCCGTCACATGATGTGGACGGTAACGCCGTCCCTTCTGATCGCGCTGATTGTTTATGCGATCCTGGGACTCGGTCACTCCGGCGAGGGTGCGGATCTTTCGATGGTAACGATGCTTCAGGAAAACATCAAGGCAAACTTCACGATCAACCTTGCGATGCTGATTCCGCCGCTGATCGTTATCCTGATGGTAGCGTTCAAGCTGCCGGCGCTTCCGGGACTGTTCGGAGGAATCGTTCTGGGTGTACTCTGCGGAAGCATCTTCCAGGGAGTGCATCTTGCGGACTGGTTCGGATATCTGCACTATGGATTCGCATTTGCTGATCCGGACTCGGTAGATCCGTTCGTAGTAAGTCTTCTGACAAGAGGCGGACTTGAGGGCATGATGTACACGATCTCGATGGGATTTGCGGCACTGTGCTTCGGCGGTGTTATGGATGCCTCCGGCATGCTGCAGACACTGACAGAGGCGATGCTCAAGCTGGCGAAGGGCAGAGCGGGCCTTGTAATCGTAACGGTTGTTACGACCATCCTTGTCAATGTTGTTGCTTGTGACCAGTATCTTTCCATCCTGCTTCCGGGAGCAATGTTTAAGGAATCGTTCGAAGACGCGAAGCTCGCACCGAAGAACCTTTCCAGAATCCTGGAGGATGCGGGTACGGTTACATCCCCGATCATTCCGTGGACAACATGCAGTGTAACGATGTCCGGATTCATGGGTGTTCCGACCGTACAGTATGCGCCGTACGCAGTACTGAATTATGTGAACCCGCTGGTATCGATCTTCTACGGAATCACCGGTATCTCGATGGAGAAGATGACCGACGAGCAGTATGAAAAGGTGCTGGCTGAGAGAGAACAGGCAAGAGCGGAAGCTCTCGCGGCTGCACAGGCGTAGCTCGAATATTCGGATATAGTGAAATAAAGATAGACTTTTAGGTCTTTGAAAAATCAAATATTACCACATAACAGGGGTGAAAGGAAGCTCCGGATGCAGGTTCGCCCTGCATCCGGACTTTTTTCCCCAAGAATCAGAATCATGTTCAAACGATGTTCAAGTGTGATGAAAGCAGCAACATGCGGCCGTTAAGAGTTGCGTTAAGAAACTGTTAAAGTATCGGAATTGTCTGACGAAGCCTTGCTTTTGGGAAATATAAGGGTTATAATACAACATAATAAAATATATTTTAATATTTTATTACGGATTTTTTTATTTTTATATTTCTTAAAAGGAGGAAAAACATGGGCAGAAAAATTCCTATGTGGCAAGTCCTCATCGTGATCCTTTTCTCACTGCTTTGCTTCACTTATGCATACGGTGCTCTCGGAAAGATCTTTGGTGATGCGTTTGCCTGCAGCTACGGTGAGTTACATATTCCGCTGGTAGTTGCTGCTGTATTCGCGACAGTAGTCGCAATCGCGAACGGCTATAAGTGGTCGTTCCTCGAAAACGGTATTTTAGTATCCATCAACCGCGCGATGGGCGCAATCCTGATTCTGATGACGGTTGGTATCCTGATGGGCGCGTGGATCGCGGGCGGTGTTGTTCCGGCGATGATTTACTACGGACTCATGGTATTGAAACCAAGCTTCTTCCTGATTGCGGCATGTATCCTCTGCGCAATCTGTTCTCTGGCAACCGGCTCGTCTTGGACGACTGTAGGAACGGTTGGCGTAGCGCTGATCGGAATCGGAACGGCGCTCGGCATGAGCCCGGCTATGACCGGAGGAGCAATCGTATCCGGTGCGTACTTCGGAGATAAGATGTCCCCGATGTCCGATACAACGAACCTGGCTCCTGCGATGGCGGGCGCGACCTTGTTTGACCATATTCGTCACATGGTATGGACGGTAACACCGTCGCTTCTGATTGCGCTGGTCGCTTTCGCGATTATGGGTCTCGGTCATTCCAGCGAAGGTGCGGATCTGTCGATGGTGACCGTACTTCAAGAGAACATCAAGGCAAACTTCAATATCAACCTTGCGATGCTGATTCCGCCGCTGGTTGTTATCCTGATGGTGGCGTTCAAGCTGCCGGCGCTTCCGGGGCTGTTCGGAGGAATCGTTCTTGGAATTCTCTGCGGAAGCATTTTCCAAGGCGTACCGATTTCAGACTGGTTCGGATACCTGCATTACGGATTTGCGTTTGAAGATCCGGATTCGGTAGACCCGTTCGTGGTAAGCCTTCTGACAAGAGGCGGACTGGAAAGCATGATGTACACAATCTCGATGGGATTCGCGGCACTCTGCTTCGGCGGTGTTATGGATGCTTCCGGAATGCTGCAGACACTGACAGAGGCGCTGCTCAAGCTGGCGAAGGGCAGAGGCGGACTGGTAACGGTAGCGGTATTCACAACGATTCTGGTAAATGTTATTGCCTGCGACCAGTATCTTTCCATCCTGCTTCCGGGAGCGATGTTCAAGGAATCGTTTGAGGATGCGAAGCTTGCACCGAAGAACCTTTCCAGAATTCTGGAAGATGCGGGTACGGTTACATCGCCGATCATCCCTTGGACGACATGCGGCGTAACGATGTCCGGCTTCATGGGAGTTCCGACCGTGCAGTATGCACCATATGCGGTACTCAACTATGTGAATCCGCTGGTATCCATCTTCTACGGCATCACCGGTATCTCGATGGAGAAGATGACCGACGAGCAGTATGAGAAAGTCCTGGCGGAGAGAGAAAAAGCGAAGGCAGAAGCGCTCACGGCTGCGCAGGCGTAATCTGATTCTAATAAAAATGCATATCCTGTATTAGCGGGGTGTGTTTAAGAAGATATGAATGTGGTAAAAAAGTCCGGAAGCAAGTCTTTGCATCCAGACTTTTTTGCTCAGAAGAAGAAGGAGGGAAACGGGAATGAAAACTTACGAACTGTATATCGATGGCAAATGGATGAAGTCCGACGCGGATCGGCGGATCGAAGTGGAAAATCCGGCAACGCGGGAAGTGATCGGCGATGTGCCGCGCGGCAATGAGGCGGATGTCAATCGGGCCGTTGCGGCGGCAAAGGCGGCGGAGCTTTCCTGGGCGGAAAAAACGCCGAAGGAGCGCGCCGTGTATTTTCGCAAGCTGGCGGATATTATAGAAAGACGCAAGGATGAATTTTCTGCTGTGATTTCACAGGAGCTCGGTATTCCGCTGAAGCATGCGTTTGATTATCATGTTGCCGGCGGGATCAGTGATGCGCGAAGTGCGGCGGATATCGCGGAGTCGTTCCCGTATGAAACGAAACTTCCGGGGGGAATTGTTCGGCGGGAGCCGTTTGGTGTTGTGGCCGGTATTACACCGTGGAATTACCCTCTGACCCAGGCGACCTGCAAGCTGTTTCCGGCGATGGCTGCGGGAAATACCGTCGTGCTGAAACCAAGCCAGAACACGCCGCTCTGCTGCTGTCTCTTGGCAGAGACGATTGATGAGGCGGGCTTCCCAGCCGGCGTATTCAATCTGGTGACCGGCGTAGGCGGAGAGGTCGGAAACGCTCTCGCAGCGCATCCGGATGTAGATGCACTTTCCTTTACCGGATCGACTTCGGGAGGAATTGAGGTCGGAAAACTGGCGCTCTCCACAGTGAAAAAGCTGACGCTGGAGCTTGGCGGAAAGTCGCCGCTGGTTGTTCTTCCGGGAGCGGATCTGGAGGCGGCGGCAACGGAAGTCTGCAGCTCGGCGTTTATGAATTCCGGGCAAACCTGCTGCGCGTATACAAGAATGTTGATTCCGGATTCGGAGAAGGAAAAAATCGAAGCGCTTCTGGTGCGCGAGGCCGCGAAGTATATTACAGGCGATCCGCTGGATGAGAGAAGCGAGGTCGGACCGCTCAGCTCGGAAAAGGCTTTCCACAAAGTCTGCGGATATATCCGGAAGGGAATCGAAGAAGGCGCGCGCATGATTGCAGGAGAAGTGCCGCAGGATTGCAGCGGCGGATACTATGTTCCGCCGGTGATTTTTGCGGATGTAGCAAATGACATGACGATTGCCAAAGAAGAAATCTTCGGACCGGTTCTCTGCGTGATCCCTTATCATACAGAAGCCGAGGCGCTGGAGATTGCGAACGATACACCGTACGGGCTGGCAGGTTCGGTCTTCGGGCCGCAGGAGGAAGCGCTGGCCTTTGCGAAGAAAATCAAGGCCGGCTTCATGAGTGTAAACGGCGGAGCCGGAGGAGAAGGAATGCCGTTTGGCGGCTACCGTCATTCCGGAATCGGAAGAGAAGGTGGCATCTTCGGATTCGAAGAGTTTTTGGAAATCAAGGCGCTGTGCCTGTAAAGCGCGCGTGCGATGCAGGTTCAGTCAAACGTGTCAAAAAACGTGTTAAATCAGAAATGATAGGAAGGAAACTATGGCGATTATCAAATCACTCAGTGATCAGGTATATGAGTACGTCCTCCATTTAATCAAAATCGGACAGATTGCTGTCGGCGATAAGATTGATGAGGCGGAACTGACAAAGCATCTTGGAATCAGCAGAACACCGATTCGCGAGGCACTGATTCAGCTGACCTCCGATAACTTGCTGGAAAATGTTCCGAGAAAAGGCTTTTTTGTCAAGACGATCGATGAGCAGGAAATGCAGGAATGCTTTGCGGTCATCGCGAAGCTGGATTCCTACGCGGTAGAGCTTGCGATTCCGAATATCGGAAAAGGAGAGCTTCAGCGTCTGTCTACGGCCGTGGACAAGATGAGCCTCGCAATCAGTAGAATTGATGCCGATATGTATTATGACTGGGAGCATGAGTTTCATACGATTTATCGGGAAGCCTGCGGCAACAAGGTACTGGCGAATCTGATTAAAGATCTGACCAGGAAGGCGTTTCGCACCGAGGTCTATAAGCAGGGTGCGAAGAGCATGGTGGAATATTGGAAGTTTACGAACAATGACCACTTGGAGATCCTGAATGCGATTGAAGCGAAAGATGTGAAACGAGCGCAGGAGTGTCTGGTGATTCACTGGACGGTGCGCTGAATCGGGCAGAACGAACGGAGAACGAACGGTACGGGGCGGGTGCGCGGCATCCGCCCCGTACTGCTTATTTTGTTACCGTTTGCCGTCAAGATTTCTTTGAAGCGCTGCTGTGGTTTATTCTATCTGAATTTTCAGATATGCATCTTGCAAGAGCGGCTTCCGGATGATAGAATAGGAAAAAAAGAATCAGCAAGAGCTGGGCTTGAAAGGAGAACGAACATGAATATTCGATTTGCAGAAAGAGTAAAAAGTTTGAAATTCCCTAAAATTGAGGAGAACTACAAATATTGGACAGAAGACGCGATTTCTCTGGCGGACGGGCAGCCGGACCCGCTCTATTTTCCGGTAGAAGCGCTGACAAAAGCGTTTTGTGAAGCGGTCAGCGAAAATCCGGCGGAAGCGCTTTCTTACGGAAATACCGATGGAAGACCGTCCTTCCGTAAGAAAATTTCCGATCGTGTCAATGAAAAGTTCGGCGCGCATACCAATGCCGACCAGGTCTGTCTCGTCGGTGGTTCGCAGCAGGGATTGGATTTTACGGCGCGCGTTTTGCTGAACGAAGGAGAAACAATCGCCTGCGAGCAGCCGACCTATTTCGGATGTTTTCAGGCAGTCGGCGCGTCTCAGCCGAAGTACAGGGCAATTCCGACCGATGCAGAGGGAATTTTGCCGGACGAACTGGACAAGGCGCTTGCGGAGGATCCGAGCATCCGCCTGATTTATGTCATCCCGAATTTCCAGAACCCGACCGGAAGAACTTGGTCTCTCGCAAGAAGAAAGGCCTTTATGGAGGTTGTGAATAAGTATGAAATTCCGGTGCTGGAAGACGATGCTTACGGCGAACTCCGTTATGAGGGAGAGCACCTGCCGTCCTTAAAATCCATGGATACCAAGGGGCTTGTAATCTATTCCGGTTCTTTTTCAAAAATTATGTGTCCGGGGCTGCGGCTTGCGTATCTGATTGCAGAGGAACCGATTCGAAAAGAAATTGTGGGCATGAAGGGCAATTCGGATATGCATGTTCCGGTTTCCATCGAAATGATGATGGACCGTTATTTGGATGAAAACGATCTGGACGCGCATGTTGCCAATCTGGTCAAAGTGTACCGGGAGAAGCGGGATGTGATGGTCGAAGCGATTCGGGAGTTTTTCCCGAAGGACTGCACCTTCCGGGTTCCGGAGGGCGGATTGTTTGTGTGGGTTTCTTATCCGGAAACGTATGATTCCCAAAAGTTTTTTGATGAAGCCGGAGCGCAGAAGGTCATCTTCGTACAGGGAGAACTTTTCTACGCGGATCACCCGGATACGCATACCATGCGGCTCAACTTCTCCTTTGCGCCGCCGGAAAAAATTCGGGAGGGAATCCGCCGTCTCGGCGTAGCTTTGGAAAGAGCGAAAAAATAAAGAGCGAGAAAAGAGCGAGAAATAAGGAAAGCGGCGGACTCCGAAAAACAGGTTGCGCGGAAGGATGCTTCGATATATAATGAAAACTATAGTTAAAAATTTAGTTTGATAGGAGAGAGAGTTTTATGAACAAGGTTGTTGACCTCAAAACAGCAATCGATCAGGTAAAAGACGGCGATGTGGTTATGATCGGCGGGTTTACCAACATCGGCTGTCCGGTAAATCTTTTGTACGAGCTGGCGGAAAGAAAAGAAGTAAAGCATCTGACAACGATCTCCGAGGATTTCGGATACGGTTCGCTCCCGTATCTTCAGGGTCCGGGAAAGCTTTTGGCGAACGGCCAGATTGATGAGATTATCGTATCCTTCTTCGGTCACGCGGAAGCAGGCGCTGCAGTGGACAGAGGCGAAGTAAAGCTGACGCTGGTGCCGCAGGGAACGCTGGCAGAGCGGATTCGTATCGCCGGCGCCGGAATCGGCGGCTTCTACACCCCGACGGGCGTAGGTACTGTTGTCGAGGAAGGAAAGGAAACGAAGATTATCGACGGAAAGAAGTATCTGCTGGAGATGCCGCTCCACGCAAATGTCGCGCTGGTAAAATGCCACACGGCAGACCGTATGGGAAATGCAACATTCCGTTATACGGCTCAGAACTTCAACCCGCTCATGGCAACTGCTGCGGACATCGTTATCTTAGAGTGTGAAAATCTCGTAGAGCCGGGTGAAATCATTCCGGACAGAGTACAGCTCCCGGGTGTGTTCGTTGATTATGTAGTTCACTGTGAGGAGGTGCTGTTCTAATGAATACGAGACATACAATCGCAAAAAACATCGCACGTTTTTTTGAAGACGGTTCTTTTGTAAACCTCGGCGTCGGAATCCCGACGCTGTCGGCGAACTATGTACCGGAGGGCGTGAAGTTCCTGCTGCACGCGGAGGACGGATTTGCCGGAGAAGAAAAAACCATCCCGTATCCATGGGGAACCAGCTTCGATAGCCGTGAGGCGGTTGAAGCTGGAATGAGAAGTCTCGGCGACGATTCCGGCTGCGACTGGACGACGGGTCACAGAGACCTGTGCGATGCCAGCAACTCCTTGGTTGTTCTCGGACCGGGCGCATGCTGCTTCGACAGTTCCATTTCGTTTGCGATGGCAAGAGGCGGTCACCTCGACATGACAGTTCTCGGCGGACTTCAGGTGGATGAGAGCGGAAATCTGGCGAACTGGATGGTTCCGGGCAAGCGCATCAACGGAATGGGCGGCGCGATGGATCTCGTGTCCGGCGCAAAGAAGGTCGTTGTTGCGATGGAGCACTGCTCTAAGGCCGGCGAGCCGAAGATTCTCAAGAAGTGCACATTCCCGCTCACAGCGCTCGGATGTGTCAGCGTCATCGTAACGGATCTCGCAATCATTGAATTTAAGGACGGCAAGATGGTTGTAACAGCGATGAACCCGAATATCACAAAGGAAGAGCTTCAGGCGAAAACCGAGGCGACGCTTACCTTTGCGGATCAGATCGATGTGATGGATATCGTCGAATAGGGGATGCCGATCATCAATCGGCTGCGTTATGGATTCTGCATGGAAGAAGGCAGGGACAGATTTGTCCCTGCTTTTTTTATGAAAAACAGGGACTGAACGGCGAAGGAATGCATATAGATAAACGGAGCGAAAACAAAATTTTCAAAAAAAAGTTGCAGAGGAAAAAGATTGATGATAAAATGTCAATGTTGTCATATGAATTTCGTGTGAAGCGGTCTATCAATAATTCCTAAGCCGGTTTGTATTGATGGGAGCGCGGGCGCGGAAAACGCGTATGAATCGACATTATCTGCTATTTTATCTTATTTGTTTTAGGAGGCGTATTATGCAACAGCAAAGCACTTTCAGAAAGTACATGAGCCTCATTTCTCTCGGTTACATGGGAGGAACTATCTATGTTCTTATGTACATTCGCTATGTATTCTATGATCAGATGATCCAGGTTATGCAAATCAGTAATACACAGCTCGGAATGCTGAACACCGTATGCTCGATCATATCATTTATTGTGTCCATTCCGGGAGCGTATTTTGCGGACAAGCTCGACGCGAAGCGTGTTATCGTATTCTCCGTCGGCGGTATCACAGTAGTAACTTTCATTTATGCGATGTTCGTTCACTCGTATACCGTAGCGCTGATGATCTGGGCGGCTCAGGCACTCGTAATGGCATGCTACTGGCCGTGTCTGATTAAGTACATCAACAGTCTCGGCGGTGAAGACGAAGCAGGAAGCTCGTTCGGTATCTACTACATGATCAACGGACTTTCCGGAGCATTCGGAAATGCTGCGCCGCTTTGGATCAGCACACATTTCGGCGGTTTCCGTTCCGCAGTTATCGGCGTGGGTGTAATCACACTCATCGCAACGATTCTGGTATGGCTCTTCCTCGATAACGAGAAGCAGATGGCGGCAAGAGGTGTATACCTCAAGGGAGATGAGCCGATTCAGCTCAAGCATGTAAAGTATGTACTGAAGTGGCCTGGAACTTACATCATTTTCTTTGCTTACTTCACAACCTATACGATTTATGCGAATGTATCCTACTTCAATCCATATCTGATCGATGTAATCGGCATTAATCCGGATGCATCTTCTGTATATTCGGTAATTCGTTCTTACGGAGCGATGCTGATTGCGCCGGTTGGCGGAATCATGGCGGATAAGGTATTCAAGTCGACATCGAAGTGGTACATCGTAGCGTTTGCGATTTCCGCAGTGATGTTTGCGGTTCCGTTCCTCTTCGGACCGGATTCCAACGCGACACTGGTTTGCATCTACTCCGTTCTGCCGTCGCTGGTAATCTTCGCACTCTACTCGGTAACATATTCGATTCTGAGAGAGCTGCACATTCCGGCAATGGTAGCGGGAACGGCAATCGGACTCGGTTCACTTTCCGGAACCATTGTGGACGGTCTGTGGCCGACTCTGTTCGGAAGCCTGATCGACAAGTTCGGAAATGCGGGCTACAACTACATCTTCATGATCCTGATTGCGGACTGCATACTGGGTATCCTGAATGCATTGTGGGCAAGAAGCCACGACAAGAAGTGCCTGTCCGGTGAAAGAACACTGGACCTCAGCGGCCTTGAAAAATAAATAAAAAAAGAAAGAAAATCCTTCCCGAAGGCTTAGGCGGGAGGGATTTTTTATGCCGCTCTCCGCCGCTTTCTGCTGCTTATGTCGCCTGATACCGCTTTCGGTCATGCAGCGAATAGTTGGAAAAAAATGGGCAAAATAAAAAAATAGATATTGCGCAAGTGAGGGTCCGATGTTAGAATCATTATTGCGAGTTTATTTAACAATTCAAAATTCATAACTTTATATCGGGTACGGAATGTATCTGGCATAGGGTTGATGCAGGAGTGTATAATAAAAACTTGCTGTGACAACACACGAAATAATTATTGCAAAAGGAGAAGGAGTTATGAGCAAAAAAATGCGGTATTATCTGTCGATTTTTTCCCTTTCTGTCGGCGGATCCAGCATCTGGCTTCTGGTTTATGTTCGGTATGTTTTTTATGACCAGATGATCGCAACGATGGGAATTACAAATACGCAGCTGGGCCTTTTGACGACGTTCAGTTCTGTTGTCGGCCTTTGTCTGCTGCCGATAAAGGGATATGTATCAGACCGGTGCGATTCAAAAAGGGTAATCATTGTATCGATTGCGAGCACCTCGGCACTGGCGTTTTTCTTTGGCTGTTTTACGACTTACACCGTGGCGGTGATTGTATGGAGCTTGATGGGCGTGACGACCGGACTTGGTTACTGGCAGTCGTTGATTAAGTTCTTGAACGGGCTCGGTGAGCCGGAAGAAGCCGGCAGATCGTTTTCACTGTATTACGGAATTTACGGCGTGGTGGCGGCGCTTGTCAATGTCGTAGAGGTTTGGGCCGGCGGAAAGTTTGGCTTCCACGGTGCGGTTTTTGTCATTTCGGGAATCAACGCGCTGGCGGCAGTAATGGATATTTTCCTTCTGGATGGAGACCGGGATAAGATTAAGCGCGGAGAAATGCCGGCACCGGTCGTGACGGAGGAGAGCAAAGTAAGAATTTCGGACATTCGCTATGTTGTGAAGTGGCCGGGGACCTACATTCTTGGCTTTACAGGATTTTTTACCTATATGCTTTACGCGAATGTATCTTATTTTAACCCATATCTGGTCAATGTAATGGGAATTCCCGCGGAGGTTTCCAGCACCCTTTCGGTGATCCGGACCTACTTCCTGATGCTGGTATGCCCGATCGGGGGCATTATTGCCGATAAGATTTTCAAATCCACGGCAAAGGCCTTTATTTTGATGTTTTCCCTTTCGGCGGTACTGTTTGCGGTCGTGTTCCTCTTCAAGCCGGGCATGAATATGTGGGTGGCGGCCGTTTATTCGCTGGTGCCGTCGCTTGTGGTGATGCCGCTTTATTCCATTTCCAATTCAGTCATTCGGGAAATGCATATTCCGCCGATGATTCTCGGCACGGTAATCGCGATTTCCGGAATTACGGGAACCCTGGTGGATATGGTGCCTCCGGCGCTTTACGGGCACTGGCTGGATAAGTACGGCAATGCCGGATATAATATGATTTTCCTTTCATTGATTGTGGTTTGCTTTGGCGGTGTTCTGACCAGTCTGCTGGCCATCCGTCACGATCAGAAATGCAAAGCAGGAAAGCGGAAAATGTATATTGGCGAGGGCCGTGGGTAGACCGGCGAGAAGTTCGAAATTAGAAGGGAGAATTCCAAATGAACAAAAAAATGCGGTACTATCTGTCGCTGCTGGCACTCGGCATCGGCGGATCCAGCATCTGGCTTCTGATGTATGTGCGGTATGTCTTTTATGACCAGATGATTGCAACCCTTGGTGTCAGCAACGCGCAGCTCGGATTTTTGAATACGATTACTTCGGTATTGGGTCTTGTCATGACGCTTCCGAACGGAATCATGGCGGACCGCTTTGATTCCAAGCGGCTGATTATCTTCGCGCTGTTTGCGATGTCCGCGTGCGGATTCCTTTTCGCGTTTGTGACAACCTATACGATGGCCATTGTCGTATGGGCATTGATGGGAATCTTTGTCGGTCTCGGATATTGGCCGTCGCTGATTAAGTTTATCAACAGTCTCGCAGGCCCGGAGGATTCCGGAAAGTCGTTTTCGATTTACTACGGTATTTACGGAGTCTTTGCGGCACTGGTCAATGTGGTTGAAGTTTGGGCCGGCGGAAAGTTCGGATTCCACGGAGCGCTCTTCGTAATTGCGGGAATCAACGCGCTGGCAGCAGTCCTGGATATCTTCGTACTGGACGGGGACAAGGA
>CAKQWL010000213.1 GCA_934278965.1 uncultured Clostridia bacterium
GAGTTGAAGGGGTCCATTTTCCACACCACGAGTGATACGGAAGTCATCGCTTACAACATCACAAAGGAAAGAATCGACGCGGATTCCGGGGAAGAGGCACTGAGCCGCGCGATGGAGCGCCTGGAGGGAGCTTATTCCCTTGTACTGATGTCTCCTTCCAAACTGATTGCGGCAAGAGACAAGTACGGATTCCGTCCGCTTTGCTATGGACAGCGGGAGGACGGGAGTTATATTGTCGCATCCGAAAGCTGTGCGCTGGATGCGGTCGGAGCCCGCTTTATCCGCGATCTGGATCCGGGGGAAATCCTCGTTTTGGATAAGAACGGTGTGCGTTCGGTGCGGGATCACTGCGAGAGAGCGCCGCACAAGATGTGCATTTTTGAATATATCTATTTTGCGCGTCCGGATTCCACCATCGAGGGGCAGGCGGTGCACAGCGCGAGAATGAAGGCAGGGGCCTGTCTCGCGATGGAGCATCCTGTGCAGGCGGATGTCGTGGTCGGAGTGCCGGATTCCGGGATCGACGCGGCGATCGGATATGCAAGACAGTCCGGAATTCCGTACGGACTCGGTTTTATTAAAAATAAATATATCGGGAGGACCTTTATCTCTCCGGGTCAAAAGTCCAGAGAAGATAAAGTAAAAATCAAGCTGAATCCGATTTCGGAAACAGTAAAAGGCAAGCGGGTCGTACTGGTCGATGATTCGATCGTGCGAGGGACAACCTGTGCGCGAATTGTACGGCTTCTCCGGGAAGCCGGTGCAACGGAAGTCCATGTGCGCTCGTCGGCGCCGCCATTCCTCAATCCGTGTTATTACGGAACGGATATCGATTCAAGAGATATGCTGATCGCCTGTCAGCATCCGATGGATGAAATCAAGGATATCATCGGGGCGGACAGTCTCGGATATTTGGCGATGGAGCACCTTTCCATGCTGGTAGGCTCTCAGTCGCCGCAAGGGTATTGTGATGCGTGTTTCAGTGGGAATTATCCGACGAAGGAGCCGATTGCCGCAGGTAAGAATCGTTTTGAAATGAAGATCAGCGAGAAAGGGGAAGTACGATGAAAAGCAGCAGTGAAAGCTACAAGGCGTCGGGAGTCGATATCACGGCCGGATATCGCGCGGTCGAACTGATGAAAACGCATATTGCAAGAACGGCTTCTCCCGGCATGATTTCCGATATCGGCGGTTTCGGCGGTCTGTTTGAACCGGACGTTTCCGATATTCGCCGTCCGGTACTGGTCAGCGGGACCGATGGCGTTGGGACCAAGCTGAAATTGGCATTTATAACGGATCGCCACGATACGGTTGGGATTGACTGTGTGGCAATGTGTGTCAACGATATCATCTGCTGCGGCGCAAAGCCGCTCTTTTTCCTGGATTATATCGCGTGTGGAAAAAATGTTCCCGAAAAAATCGCGGAGATTGTTTCCGGTGTGGCAGAGGGTTGTGTACAGTCCGGAGCGGCTCTGTGCGGAGGGGAGACCGCAGAAATGCCCGGATTTTATCCGGAAAAGGAGTATGATCTTGCCGGATTTGCTGTCGGGATGGTTGATCGGGAAAAGATCCTCCGCAAGGAAAATGTTCGGGAGGGGGATATCCTTTTGGCACTTCCTTCTTCCGGCTTCCATTCCAACGGGTACTCGCTTGTTCGGAAAATTTTCGATGTAGAACATGCCGATCTTACGGAAAAACCGGAAGCGCTCGGCGGACAGACTTTGGGAGAGGCACTGCTGATGCCGACTAAAATCTATGTCAAACCGATTTTAGCGCTCCTCGCTGCGGTCAATGTGAAGGGAATTTCCCATATCACAGGCGGCGGGTTTTATGAAAATATTCCGCGCAGTATTCCGGATGGACTCTGCGCAAGGATTGAGAAAAGCCGGGTACGGGTACTGCCGATTTTCGAGCTGCTTGCGGCAAAGGGAAATATTCCGGAGCGGGATATGTACAACACCTTCAATATGGGAGTCGGGATGACGGTCATTGTGGCACCGGAGGATCGGGAGAAGGCTCTTTCGGTTCTTGCGGATGCCGGGGAAGAGGCGTATGAAATCGGAACTATTGTGCGCGGGGAGGACGGCGTGACATTATGGTAAAGACAAGAATGGCTGTCCTGATTTCGGGCGGCGGAACGAATCTTCAGGCATTGATCGATGCGGAAAAGGCCGGCCGGATTCCGGATGGACAAATTGCGCTTGTGGTATCCAGCAAGGCGGATGCCTACGGCTTGGTACGGGCGGAAAAGGCCGGGATCAAGAGCGCGGTGGTCGCGGCAGATCAAAACCTTCCGGAGAAATTGCGCCAAGCGGATTTTGAGCAAAGACTTTCAGAAATTCTTGAGGAAAACGGGATCGAGATGATCCTGCTGGCCGGTTTTATGAAGATTCTGAGCGCGGATTTTGTTCGAAAATATCCGGAACGGATGATCAATGTACATCCGTCATTGATTCCGTCGTTCTGCGGAGACGGATTTTACGGTCTTAAGGTGCATGAAGCGGCGCTTGCGTATGGCGTCAAGGTAACCGGTGCAACCGTGCATTTTGTCAATGAGGTCACAGACGGCGGAAGGATTATTTTTCAGAAGGCAGTGGAAATCAAAGAGGGCGACACCGCAGAAAGTCTGCAGCGCCGCGTGATGGAGGAGGCTGAGTGGAAGCTCCTCCCGGAAGCGGCAGAGTTGGTCGCAGCACAGATCAGGGGGAAAAAATGATGAACGGAATAAAGGACGGATACAAAATCGATCCGCTCGGCGAACTTCTCCGGGCAAACCGCTACGGCGGACGCGGCATTGTAATCGGAAAGAGTGCGGACGGAAAGAAGGCGGTATTTGCCTATTTCATTATGGGCAGAAGTGAGAACAGCCGCAATCGGATTTTTCTGGAGAAAGGTGACGAGGTGGTGATTCATGCTTATGATCCGGCAAAATTAGCGGATCCGACGCTGATCATTTATTCGCCGGTTAAGCAGTATCGGAATCATACCATCGTGACAAACGGGGATCAGACGGATAC
>CAKQWL010000214.1 GCA_934278965.1 uncultured Clostridia bacterium
TCTTCGGGCCTTTGTTCTCGTATCCTGTTTCAGCAATTCGTAAGTTACTGCATGCTTTGCTGCCATAAATAAAATTCTCCTTTTATTCGTTACTCGATAAACATCGCATCTCCGTAGCTGAAAAAGCGATACTTTTCTTTTACCGCAATCTCATAAACCCGAAGGATGTCTTCACGGTTATAAAGTGCCGAGATCAACATCAGAAGAGTGGATTTCGGCAGGTGAAAATTGGTGATGAGACTGTCCACAATTCGGAACTCATACCCAGGATAGATGAAGATTCCGGTACTCCCGCCGCCGGCCTTGACTTCGTATTTTCCAAGATCCGGATTGAATACCGCGGCGCTCTCCAGTGTTCTGACCGATGTTGTTCCGACCGAAACAATGCGGCCGCCATCCCTCCGGACCTGATTCATAACCGCCGCCGCTTCCTCATCGACATGGTATTCTTCGAAGTGCATCTGATGCTCCTCGATGTTGTCGCATTTGACCGGACGGAATGTTCCGATTCCGACATGAAGTGTCACTGAAACGACCTTTACCCCTTTTTCCTTCACTTTTTCAAGAAGCTCCGGTGTAAAATGAAGTCCCGCAGTCGGCGCCGCCACAGATCCCTCTTCTTTCGCATAAACCGTCTGATAGCGTTCTCGGTCCTGATCCGTCATTTCCCGTTCAATATACGGAGGAAGCGGGATTTTGCCGAGCTCGGCCAAACGCTCCATGAAAACACCGTCACAATGAAATTGTACAATCCTTGTTCCCTCTTCTCCGTAATCAAGGATTTCCGCTTCCAGCCGCGGTTCCTCGGCAAAAATTACGAAATCTCCCGGTTTTAGTCTTTTTCCGGGCCGAACCATCGTCTCCCACCGGTCTCCGTCAATTCGCTTACTTAAAAGAAATTCAACTTTTGCTCCTGTTTCTTTCTTGACACCGAACAATCGCGCCGGAATTACTTTGGAATTATTCAGCACCAGACAGTCTGTCGGCCTTAAGTAATCCAAAATATCATAAAAATGCTTGTGTTCTACTTCACCGGTATCTCGGTGTACCACCAAAAGCCGTGCTTCATCCCGGTGGTCCGCCGGATGCTGCGCAATCAGTTCTTCCGGCAGGTAATAATCAAAATCATTGATATGCAAAATATTCCCCGTCCTTTTCCTCTATGCTTTATGCTTGTACCACAATTTCTTCCGTTAACAGCCGTCAGCGGATTTCGATATCCGTATAATAATACTCCAGGATTTCTCGGAATGTAAAGCCCTGTTTTGCCATTTCAATCGCACTGTCCTGCGGCATGCCGATCCCGTGCCCATATCCGTTTCCTTCGAACACGACCGGACCTTCCGTCACAGATTCCGCGCCTTGATTACCGGCGGAGCTTTCAGCGCTTTCATTTTCCGCGAAAAGCACAGACACCCTCGACGCACTTGCCGCGTACAGCCCATGGATGCTTTTGTATTCAATATTGCCGCTGCTCCTGATAACCGCTGCATTTTCGTCTTTCGTCAAAACTGCAGAGGTTCCGTTCCCGACCGCATGGATCGAAGAAATCTCGGCCGAACTGCCGCCGCTTCCGTTTCTTTCTGTACTTCTCGACGCGCCCGCAAAAGAAAACATCGTTGAGCGAATGACACTGCTTCCGAGAAGAGAGCGAAGCTCTTCACCCGAAAAAGAAACATTTCCTGCCGTCCCCCTGAAGG
>CAKQWL010000215.1 GCA_934278965.1 uncultured Clostridia bacterium
TTCGCCGCCAGCTTCTCAAGCGCATGATCCAGCAACATCAGACGCACCCCGCGATAACCTTCCAAAGCGGCCGCAAAACGGACTTCCATCTCCCGCATCACCATCATGCCGATCGGACTTTCCGCAAACTGTTCTTCCGCCGGAAGCGGCGCCGTACAGCAAGCATCCAAAAAAGCCTCCGGCTCCGGAACACTCATGACCTTTTCATAAGCCCCGATAATCAATTGCTTGACCCCGTCAAAGCTGCGTCCCTTGGAATAACGATCCAAAAAAGCCGCAAAAGACTGGGGATCCTGTTGGAAGCGCTCTTCAAACAGGCGGTCGGCAGCATCCGCCTTCATGATCCGGTTTGCCGCCTCATCACTCACCTGAAATCCGGGCTCTGCACCAATAATATAATAATATCTGCGGATGACGGACAGCGCGAACGCATGGAATGTGCAGATATTGGCCCGATACATGGAATTCAGCTGCTGTCTCAGGAAGGAAGAATTTTCCGGATTTCTCGCAATCTCCTCCGAAAGTGACGCGATAATTTTCTCTTTCATCTCGGTTGCCGCCTTATTCGTAAAGGTTACAACCAGCAGACTTTCCAGCGGTACCCGCTCTTCCATCACCATCCGCCGGATTCTTTCGACCAGGACCGCTGTCTTTCCGGAACCTGCCGATGCGGCAACCAGCATATTTTTTCCTTTTTCAAGAATGGCTTGCTGTTGGCCCTCTGTCCACTTCATACGCTTTCCTTTCCGTTCGTCTTTAGATCAAATGGCATTTATGAAGAAGTGCCGAAAGCTTTTTGCCCTTTGGCATCATTTCGATTTCTTCCGCAGTAATTCCCCGAATTTTGAGAAGAACCATTCCATATACAGCCGCTCCGACTGCGACCGCAAGCAGCGTTGCGATACTATTTCCGAGAAGAGCCGCCATCAAGCGATAAGCCGCAAGAACCACCGCGCTCATCACCGCTCCTGCGGCAATCGGCTTTCCCAGTGCAAGCGCAAGGTCAAAGCGGATCTGCAGTGTTTTTCGTACACAGACCAGGTTCACTGCCGCAATCACAGCATACCCGAGAACTGTCGCCGCCGCCGCGCCGAGAACCCCAAACTCCGGAATTCCGGAAAGAACCCATGTAAACGCACATTTAACGATAAAACCGGCCGCCAATCCGAAAACCGAAAGGCCGACCCGCCCCGTTCCCTGAAGGATACCGGCCATCGTCTGCGCGACACACAAAAATACGATTCCCGCGGACAAAATAAAAAGACAGCGTGAAGATATCAGAGCGCCTTCTGCCTGAAGCGGAAACAAAAGACGCATGACCGGCTCCGCAAGGCACATCAATCCAAAACTGCAAGGGACACCGATGATCATCGCCGTCCGCAGACCGAGCCGGATATTTTTTTCTAAAGCCTCCTGGTCTCCCCCGCTCTTAGCCGCGGCAATCGTCGGCACGATCGCCAGCGCCATAGAAAGCGCAAGTGCCATCGGGACATTGATCACCGGGATCGCAAAACCCGTCAGTGCACCGAACAAATCCTCCGCCTCTGCCGTGCTGAAGCCAGCCGCACTTTGAAGCCTTCCCATCACCAGCATCGTATCACCGAGATTCATAATCGGCTGGATCGATACCCCGATCGTAATCGGGATCGCAACAAGCGCGATAGTCTTCAGTATAGATGCTGCCGATTCCCTTTCTGCATGCGGATCTGCTTCGACTTCTTTTCGAATACCGGCCCGCCGCCGGAAGTAAATCAAGATCAACACGAGGATCCCGACAATCGGCCCGATACTGCCTCCGCCTGCTGCGCCGGCAGCCGCGATTTCAAGTCCGCGCGGGAGCAGGATGACCGCAAGCGCAAGTCCGCACGCCACACGAACGCTCTGCTCTGCAAGCTGTGAGAGCGCCGTCGGAAGCATCTCCTGCATCCCCTGAAAATAACCGCGGTATACGGACATCAGCGGCACGAGAAGCAGCGCCGGGGCAATCGCAAGGAGTGCAGGACGCGCTCCCGGATTCTGCATAACATCCGCGATCGTTCCCGCACCGAAAAAGACGATAGCAAATGCCGTAAGCCCAAACACGGTCATAAAAACAAAAGAAAGGCGAAACACACGATGTGCCTCCCGGTATTTTCCAAGTGCCAGCCGTTCCGATGTCATTTTGGAAATCGCTGCCGGCGCTCCGTTCGTTGAAAAAACCAAAAGAAAAATGTAAATTGTATAAGCGGCACTGTAATATGCCATTCCATCGGTCCCGATAATATTTGCCAGCGGAATCCGGAATACTGCGCCGAGAACCTGTGTCAGAAGTCCCGCAATACCGAGAATCGCCGCCCCTTTCAAAAATGATTTTTTTTCTGTCATTGCTCTGTTTTACATCCCTTTTACTCAAATAAAATCTTGAATATAGTATACCATACCGAAAACGATTTATGGTATAATTTTGCTGATGAAATATCACTTCATTGCCGGAAAATTTGGCAATGAAAATGACAATGACAACGGAGAAAACGAATGAACCAATTTCAAAAACCAACAATGCTGCTGATCCTCGACGGTTTCGGGATCAATCCGAAAAAAGAGGGCAACGACATTGCGGCCGCCCATACACCAAATTTGGATCAGCTTTTTCAACATTATCCGCATACGACCCTTCAGGCCAGCGGACTGGCTGTGGGTCTTCCCGAAGGACAAATGGGAAACTCTGAGGTCGGTCACCTCAACATCGGCGCGGGGCGCATCGTCTATCAGGAACTGACAAGGATCACCAAATCCATCGAGGATGGAGATTTTTTTGAAAACGCGGTTTTGAAGGCCGCCATGGAGCGTGCCCGCAAAACCGGTCGTCTCCATCTTGCCGGACTTCTTTCCGACGGTGGTGTTCACAGCCATATCAAGCATCTGTCCGCCCTTCTCCGAATGGCACAGAAGGAGCAGGTGCCGGAGGTTTTCCTTCATGCCTTTCTTGATGGGCGTGATGTTCCGCCGCGCTGCGCGGCTTCCTATCTCGAAGCCTTTTCCGAAGAAGCGTCCGGGCTCGGGATCGGCCGAATCGCAACGGTTTCCGGCCGTTATTACGCAATGGATCGGGATCGGCGCTGGGAGCGGGTGCAGCTTGCTTATGACGCAATGACATCCGGTACCGGCGAGCACGCCGAAACCGCTGCCAAGGCTCTTGAAAACGCTTATGCCCGCGGGGAGAATGATGAATTTGTGCGTCCAACCGTTATCGACGGAAGCGTCCAGCCGATCGAAGATAATGATGCGGTCATCTTCTTTAATTTCCGCCCCGATCGCGCGCGGGAAATCACAAGAGCACTGGTCTGCGAGGATTTTGACGGTTTTTCCCGCACCAAAAAAGCCGGAAATCTCTGCTATGTCTGCATGACGCAGTATGACGCAGAGATCCCCGGCGTTCTCATCGCTTTTCCGCCGGAAACCTTGAAGAATACGCTCGGCGAATACATTTCCGGTCTTGGACTCCGGCAGCTGCGCATCGCCGAAACGGAAAAGTATGCCCATGTTACCTTTTTCCTGAACGGAGGTGTAGAAGCCCCGAACCGGAATGAGGACCGCCTTCTTATCCCGTCTCCTAAGGTCCTCACCTATGACCTGAAGCCGGAAATGAGCGCGTTTGAAGTAACGGATGCTGTCCTTGAAAAGATCAGCGAAAATCTTTATGACCTGATTATTCTCAATTTTGCCAATGCGGATATGGTCGGACACACCGGTGTTTTTGAAGCGGCGGTCGCCGCCGTGGAAGCACTGGACACCAATGTCAAACGCATCGCAGACGCCGTTCTTGCGAAAGGCGGTCAGATCCTCCTGACGGCTGATCACGGAAATGCCGATGTCATGGCGGACGAAAGCGGAAATATTGTAACAGCACACTCTCTAAACCCGGTGCCGCTTGTCCATATTTCCAACGCACCGCGGGAGCTGCTCCCAGGGGGAAAACTCTGCGACATTGCCCCGACCCTTCTTACCCTTATGAATCTTCCGATTCCGAAGGAGATGACAGGAAAGATCCTTCTTGCATCGCGCGAATAATCTCTTGAAATACAGGTACAGCGGCCGCTCTTCCGGAGCGGCCGTTTTCCATAAACACCGTAACCGTCCATTTGGGGTCATCTGCCGGGAAAAAGCCGGTAAACCAGCCATGCACGATTGCGCTGCCGCTGATACTGCTTTCCGCCGATCCGGTCTTTCCAGCAGCGCGAATGGAAGGATCAATCCCTCTCGCGGTCCCGTATCTCGCAGTATCCTCCATCATTTCTGCAATTCTTGCTGCATTTTCTTTGGAGATCAGATGCGCACGAACCCTTGTCTGCTCCTGCTTTTCCCCGCCGCTTTCTTTGATCAGCGTCATTTCAAGATCCGTTCCGCCGCAGGCGATCACATTCGTCAAGCGCGCGATCTGCAGCGGCGTCGTCAAAAGCGCCCCCTGTCCGATCGACAGATTCCCGATGCCGTCCCCTGCCGCATCCTGAATCGATGTGATATTCCCGCTGCGAACCTCCGGAAGCTCTGATAAAGGCGTCGTCCCAAGCCCGAATTTTTCCGCCGTTTCCAGAATCTTTTCTGCCCCTGTCATCTGTCCGAGCTGAATAAAGGCGCAGTTGCAGGAGTAAGCAAAGGCGTCCCGAAGGGTAATTCTGCCATGCCCTTTTTTCCCGCCGGTTGAACATCCGATCTCAATTCCGGAAAGCGTTTCTTTTCCGCTGCAGTAGAATACCGTATTTTCATCGACCGGACGCCCGTTTTGATCTGTTATCCCGTTTTCAAGGGCCGCCGCCGCAACAATGATTTTAAAAACAGATCCCGGCGGATACTCACCCTGCGTGCATTTATTCAAAAGCTCGCTTTGTTCGGAATGGAGATAATCCTCCACCCGGTTCGGGTTATACCCCGGCGTGGAAGCCAGTGCCAGAATTTCTCCGGTCTTACTTTCCAAAATCACAACAGCCCCGTTGAAGGTACTCTTTTCAAGGGCTTCCTCCGCAATCTCCTGCAATCCGGCATCAATTGTCAGGACAATTTTTTCATCGCTGCCCTTTTCCCCGCCCATTAAAGGAAAACCGGCAAGAAGTGTTCCGTCCCTCGCTGTCATCCCATAAATTTTTTCACGGTTTGAGACCAGCATCGCATCCAGTTCCTTTTCGATCCCGCTGACCCCGCAGTCATCATACGGATTGATATATCCGATCACATGCGCCGCCGATTGGCTGTCCGAATACCGCTTCCCGTTTTCAATAAAATACGCTCCGTACTGTTCCGTCATTCTCGCGGCAAATTCCTCGTCATACTTTTCAAACGCATACACTGCATAATCACTGTTTTTCGCTCCCCTGCGCACACCGCCGGCGTTCTCCAACGTCCGCTGAAACGCCTCATCCGCATTTTTTCTCGGAATCAGGCATAAGTACTCGGTTCCCTGCCCTGTCAGCGGAATACCGTTTCGATCCACAATCGCACCCCTGCGATCGATTCCCGTGATCTCAGTTCGCTGCTGCCGGAAAGCCGCCGCGCTCAATTCCTCTCCGCTGATAATTTGGATCGAAAAAAGACGGTATCCAAGCAGAAAGAGCAGACC
>CAKQWL010000216.1 GCA_934278965.1 uncultured Clostridia bacterium
CCCCTACGGTCTCCCGCTAGAACCTAAATCTAGTGCGTCTGCCAATTCCGCCAATCGCGCGCGATTCTGCGGCAACAGATGTAATTATAACGGAATTTCGGCAAAAAGTCTACTCTTCGCAGTGAAATCCGGTGAATTTTTGTTTTCGCGCTGTACTTTGCTTAGACTTTACATGAATGATGTGATAAAATACCTTTTGTGTTTTATTTTTGATTCCAGCTTTGGATCGAGTTTTACGACGGAGGAGTTTTATGAAGAAGGGAAATGCGATCGCGCTTTTGCCGATCGGTGTGTTTTTGGTGTTGTACCTGGGTCTGGGCCTGGTGATGGAGTATGGTATGGAATGAAGATTCCAATGGGATTTTATAAGATCCCGATCGTTGTTGCATTTCTTGCGGCGCTGCTCACTGCGTGTCTGCAGAACAGGAAGGTTTGCTTTGATGAGAAACTGCGGCTGATGGGACTCGGAATCGGCGATAAGAATATTGTGACGATGATCCTGATTTTCCTGACGGCGGGGATTTTTGTCGGTGTTGTCGGAAGGAGCAGTGCGGAGTCGGTGGCTTACCTGATGCTGTCCATGATTCCGGTTGATTTTGCGGTCGGTGTGCTCTTTATCGTAAGCTGTCTGGTTTCCCTTGCGATGGGAACTTCGGTTGGAACGATTACGCTGATCACGCCGATTGCGGCAGCGGTATCGGCGGCGACCGGTTTTTCGCTGCCGCTTTGTGCTGCGTCGGTCATGGGCGGAGCAATGTTCGGAGATAATCTTTCTTTCATTTCGGATACGACAATTGCGGCATGCAACGGGCAGGGCTGCCAGATGAAGGACAAGTTCCGGGAGAATTTTGCGATTGCGCTTCCCGCTGCGCTCCTTTCGCTGGTAGTAATTTTCCTGCTTTCTATGGGGCATCAGGCAGAGGAACTGGTGATCCCGGAGTATCATTTGCTGCAGCTTTTGCCGTATATCCTCGTTCTTGCGGGCGGCATTATCGGAATCAATGTGTTTGTTATCTTATTGATCGGTATTGTTTCCGGCGGTGTAATTATGCTGGCAACCGGCGCGACGAATTTTATCGATCTGATCGGCAACATGGGATCCGGAGCGGCCGGAATGTTTGAGACCGCGATGGTCGCGATCCTGGTTTCGGCTATTTGTGCGCTGATTCGGGAGTACGGCGGGTTTGATGCGCTTTTGAACGGTATCCGGCGGGTTTTCAAAGGGAAGAAGGCCGGGCAGCTTGGAATGGGTCTTCTGGTCGGTGCGATGGACATTGCAACGGCGAACAATACGGTTGCCATTGTGATGGCCAATCCGATCGCGAAAGAGATTGCCGGAGATTACGGGATCTCTGCACGGAAAACAGCCTCCCTCTTGGATACATTTTCCTGTGTATTTCAGGGAATCCTTCCTTACGGTGCGCAGATGCTGGTAGCGATTTCGGCTGCGGCGGAACTGGGAATGAGCGTATCGGCGTTTGAAATCATTCCGTATCTGGTATATCCGTATCTGCTGCTGATCAGTTCGCTTCTCTTTATTTTTGTGATTCCGGAGAGAAAGATAGCAAAGGGAAGAGAAGAAATCTAAAATAAAAGGAATCTAAATAAAAGAAAATGAGAAACGGGATGAACCTACTGGAGGAAGCGGTAATATGATAATGTATACCACTTTATTCAGAAAGGATCTTGTTTATATGAGTCGATATCAGAGGAATTGCTGCTGCCCGCCGCCGAAGAAAAAAAGCTGCTGTGATCGTGACAGGTGGTCTTGGCCGCAGGTGTACTGCGGGGGATGGTCTTCACCGCCGCCTCCGCCGCCGTGCCCGCCTGTGGATTGCTGCAGAGTATGCAGTTTTTGCTGCGGCTGCTGCGGAAGCGGAAGAACGGTTTATGTTGTTCCGGCGGCAACCTACTCGGTTTCGTATCTGGCAAACGGCGGCACAGGCGCGCTGACGGACAGCGGCCTTTCTGCCGGAACACAGTATACGGTGAAAAGCAATACGGCTGCCGGCATTACGAGAACGGGGTATAATTTTACCGGGTGGAATACGCAGGAAAACGGAGGCGGAACGGCATATGCGGCGGGAAGCACTCTTCCGATTACCGGAAATGTCACTCTTTACGCACAATGGGAGGAGGTATCTTCCGGTTAATCGAAAATAGGATGATAAAGATAAAAGAGGATTTGTAAAAAATGCCGGCTCTCTGAAAAACAGGAGCCGGTTTTTTATGCTTCTTAAATCTTGAAAATAGCGCTTGTGTTTTACTCGGCGCTCGGGTATAATGAAGCTGTGTTCTGAATGTATATTGATTGATTACCGTCGGTTTTAGGTCAATTTTCATTTGACTTTTCCGGCGGATTTTCTTTAGGACGTTTTGAACCGGCATATTTGAGAAGGAGGTACTGAGATGAATAACGGTACTGTGAAATGGTTTAACGGAGAGAAGGGTTACGGCTTCATTGCCAACGACGAGACGGGAGAGGATGTTTTCGTACATTTTTCCGCGATTCAGGTCGATGGGTTCAAGACACTGCAGGAAGGACAGAAAGTGACATTTGATGTAGAGGCAGACCCGAAGAACAGCGAGAAGATGCGTGCTGTGAATGTTTGTCTTGTTTAAGAATAAAATAAGAAATAAAAGTGACAGAAACGATATTCTCTTGGAAATCCGCCTGATGTACGATCGGGCGGATTTCCGTTTTCTTTTTTGCGAAAGCATGGTAATATAATAGGAATGAAATGGAAGGGAGAAGAGGATGCAGGAAGAGAAGACAGCCTATAAACGAAATGCTGTAACGAAAAGAGTTTCACGCATTACAATCCTGGTCAATACGACGCTGGCGGTGGTGAAGGTTCTTTCGGCGGTGCTGGGGCATTCCGGAGCGATGCTGGCGGACGCCGTACATTCTTTTTCGGATGTGCTGGGTTCGGTGGCGGTGCTGATTGGCGCGTGCATTGCAGATCTGCCGCGGAACAAGGGAAGAGCTTATCTGCAGGATCGAATTGAAGGCGGGATTTCACTGGTGC
>CAKQWL010000217.1 GCA_934278965.1 uncultured Clostridia bacterium
CCAGCTGTTTGCGTGCCGCTTTTCCTCCCGCATCTTTTTCCGTGATCGGGACAACTCCTACGTCCACATGATATCCTCTCATACGGAGTTCGTTATAAATCACATTTTCCATGGCGTGGGTCTGCTCAAACTGACGAAAGTTGATCCTTGCATTACGAAGCCCCAGATCAGAAAAATAGTATTTTTTAGGTGTCTCAATATACGCCTTTCCTTTGATGTCGTACCGTTGTGCCGCTTCGATCAGAAAAGAATCCTCAAAATATCCTATATACTTACGAATCGTGTTGGCTGTGATCCTCGATCTCTTTACTGTTTTGAAAGTATTTCGCAGTTTTTCGGGATTGGTCAAGGACCCAATGGCAGAAGAAAGGATGTTCAGCAAATCTTCCAGTTCTCCGATATTCTTTACACGATTGCGTTTTGTAATATCCTGAATATAAATTTCGTTGAACAGATTTTGCAGCAACGCCGCCTTATCATCAACACCGTCGCGGAGAACGACCAGCGGGATACCGCCATAAAGCATATACTCCGCCAACCCCGTATATCGATCGCCCTGATAAACGGACATAAACTCCGCAAAACTCAGGGGATACATATGGACCTCATCTCCGCGTCCGGCAAACTCCGTCGCAATATCTTTAGACAAGAGTTTTGCATTGCTTCCGGTTACAAAAATATCCATGTTTTCCTTGCGAAGATATCCATTCAGGACCGTTTCAAAACAATCCATCATCTGAATTTCATCCAAAAGCAAGTAATACATTCCATCATCCGTAACTTTAGCACGGATATATGCCATGAATTTTTCCGGGTCAACGCCGCGCCGTTCCTTCCCAATCTGAATTAAACTTTCGCCGATCAGATAAAGATCTTCCGCAGAGTCAAAAGCAAAACGGATAATGTGGTCCGATTTAACACCCGAGTCCAGCAGATAATGATAAAAGATATTATTCAATAAATAGGACTTTCCGCACCGACGAATCCCCGTAATCACCTTAATCAAGCCGTTATTCTTCCGTTTAATCAATTTTTCCAAATAAAAATCTCTGCGAATCTCCACACCGTCCTCCTTGCAAATGATTTTTGCATCTTTTTACACTTTTCATCTCTATTGTACCCTTAAATTATTAAAAATCAATAGGCCACTCACTATTTAGAAATGATTTTTGCATCTTTTTACACTTTTCATCTCTATCCCAAACCATAAACCGGTCCTAACCCGACCCCAAACCGTCGGCCCGAAGAAAACCGTTTTCTTATCGGGCATTCTGCGCTACAATGAAAATATCAAAAACGCAGGCCTGTCCTGTTTTCGAAAAGGAGCGCGGAGCGATACCATGTTCATATTGATTTTTTACTGGGCGATTCTGTTCGCCGCCTATTCTGCGGCATCGAAACTGCGGCATCGTCGTGAAAAATTTACATTTCTGCCTTATGCCACAATGGGGACCGTTTATGCGATCGTCCTTATCATGGGAATGCAGATGGGTGCAAACGACCAAGTGACCGGACAGCTTCAAAGCATCGGCCTTCGGGCACTGGTCATTACGATTGCCTGCGTGGGCGGCAGCATGCTTGCCGTTTTTGGAACTCGCAGGATCATGGGAATGGATCGGTATGGAAATCTGCGCGGCCGTGCGGAGGAGCCTCTGCGGGAGGCTCCGGGCAATAAAAATCAGGAAGACAAAGACCGCAGCAAATCTCAAATGCACGGCGAGCTGAAAAGCACTCTCTCTATTTTGGGGTTTGTCCTTGTTGGCAGCCTTTTCGGTATCTTTTTGCTTCGGAAACAGTCCGCAGATTTTTTATCCGATTTCAGCGAAATCAGCGGTACCGCGACCGAAATCCTGCTTTATATCATGATTGCACTGGTAGGTTTTGACCTCGGTCTATCGGGTAAAATCGCCGGTTATCTTAAAGCTGTCGGCATCCGGGCCCTTGCCTTTCCTTTTGCAGCGATTGCCGGTTCGCTCGTCATGGGTGCGCCGGCCGCCTGCCTGCTGGGCTTTTCCGCAAAAGAAGGCCTTGCTATCAGCGCCGGTTTTGGCTGGTACACCTACGCACCAGCGGTCATCACCAACGCCGGACCGGAATACGCCGCAGCAGGTGCGGTCGCTTTCCTCTGCAACATGATTCGCGAAACGGCATCGATCGTTCTGATTCCCACGGCGGCGCGCCGCGTCGGTTATCTGGAAGCCGCCTCTATGCCGGGGATCTCCTCCATGGACATCTGCTTGCCGATCATCGAACATTCCTGCCGACAGGATACCGTGGTTTATGCTTTTTTGATCGGCTTCATGATGAGCATCGCGGCATCGGTGGGCGTCCCTCTTGTTATGCAGTTATAGGCCCGGCCTGTCCTGTTTTCGAAAAGAAAAAACCGTCTTCAATCTCCCTCAAAAAAACAAGAAGTGCTTCTTGACATTCGCGGTGAACGTTCTTATAATAGTTAGCGTGCTACATATTTATTTTTTAGGGGGTATTTTTAATGGAAAAAGATGCTCACTTCGGTCCTAAGATCAAGCTTCTCAGCAATGCGTTCGAGCAGATGCTCAATCAAAGGCTGGCGGCGCAGAATATTACCTCTGCGCAGTCCTATTTCCTTCACTTCCTGCATAAAAAAGAACTTCAGGGAGTCCCGGTTCACTCCAAGGATATCGCAGAGGCTTTTCAGCTGAAACATTCCACCGTTTCCGGAATTCTTCAAAGACTGGAAGCCAACGATTTTCTTTCCTTTGTGCCGGACGCCTGCGATCACCGTCTCAAATGCATTGTTCTGTCGGAAAAGGCGCACTGCGGACAGCAGATGATGCGGGATGCCTTTGATCGCCTGGAAAAGCGAATGCTGACCGGGTTTACCGAGGAAGAAGCAGCTTTGTTTTACCGTTTCCTGCTCAGGGCTTCCGATAATATTGGAACCGTTCTGCCGCAGGAAATGAAGAAAAGGGGGAATGACGATAAATGATCAAACATCTTTTAAATTCGGTACGGGAATATAAGACAGCGAGTATTCTATCCCCGCTGTTTGTTTCAGTGGAAGTGATCCTGGAATGTATCATACCGTTTCTCACAGCCGGCCTGATCAATAACATCAGCGCCGGATGCGGTATGGACACGATTTTGCGGTACGGTACCGCACTTCTTGTTATTGCCGTTTTTTCTCTGGTTTTCGGAGTTCTTTCCGGTCATTACAGCGCGATCGCGTCGTCCGGTTTTGCGAAAAATCTGCGTCATGACTTATTTGAAAAGGTTCAGCAGTTTTCTTTTGCGAACATCGACAAATTCTCAACGGCGTCGCTGGTCTCGCGGCTCACGACCGACATCAGCAATGTACAGATGGCATTTATGATGATCATCCGTATCGCTGTACGAAGCCCGCTGATGCTGATTTTCGCAGTGATTTCAGCGATTCTCGTCGGAAAAAAGCTCGCTTTGATTTTCGTGGTGAGCATCCCGATCCTGACCTTTGGTCTTCTTTTGATGATGAAGCTTGTCACGCCGATTTTCCGTTCCGTTTTTAAGCGATACGACAACCTGAACGCGTCGGTGCAGGAAAATGTCAAAGCCATGCGTGTGGTTAAAAGCTTTGTACGGGAAGATTTCGAAATCGAGAAATTCTCCGCAGCGTCGGATGATATTCGAAAAGATTTTACCCGCGCGGAAGCCATCCTTGCTTTCAATATGCCGCTGATGCAGCTTTGTATTTACTCTTCCATGATCTTGATTTCTTTCTTCGCGGCGAAGTTTATCATTTCAAGCGGCGGCACTTATCTGGATATCGGAAGCCTGACCAGTATGATCACCTATTCCATGCAGGTGCTTATGAGCCTGATGATGCTTTCGATGATTTTCGTCATGCTTACGATGTCCACCGCATCGGCCAAGCGAATCGCGGAAGTACTGGATGAGGAGAGCTCTCTGGTTAATCCGGAGAACCCGGTCCTGTCCGTTCCGGACGGCAGCATCGACTTCGAGCATGTCGATTTCCGGTATTCCGAACAAGCGCAGAAAGAATCGCTTACCGATATTGATCTTCATATCCGTTCCGGCATGACGGTCGGCATTCTCGGCGGAACCGGAAGCGGAAAGACAACGTTGATTCAGCTGATTCCACGTCTTTACGACGCGACCACCGGTACGGTAAAGGTCGGCGGCATTGATGTTCGGGATTACGATCTTGAAACACTGCGCAATGCCGTTGCGGTCGTGCTTCAGAAAAATGTCCTTTTCTCCGGTACAATCCGTGAAAATCTTCTGTGGGGCAATCCGGAGGCATCGGACGAGGAACTTGTTCGGATCTGCCGTCTTGCGCAGGCCGATGAATTTATTCAAAGCTTCCCGGATAAGTATGACACTCGTCTGGATCAGGGAGGCACCAATGTATCCGGCGGACAGAAGCAGCGGCTTTGTATTGCCCGTGCACTTCTCAAGAAGCCTAAGATCTTGATTTTGGACGATTCCACCTCCGCAGTGGATACCCGGACAGATTCCCTGATCCGGGAGGCCTTCCGCACGGAAATCCCGGGAACGACCAAACTAATCATCGCGCAGCGGATCTCCTCCGTCCAGGATGCAGACCTGATTCTCGTCATGGACGACGGCAAAATCAACGGCGCCGGCACGCACGGACAACTGCTTGCCGAAAACCGGATCTATCAGGAAGTCTACTACTCACAGAATAAAGAAGAAGGGGGTGAAGAGCATGCCTGAGAAACAGCAAAAGGGAAACGGAAAAATGCCGGGAGGTCCGGCTCCGAAGAAAATGAACGGGAAAGCGATCAAGCGGCTTCTCGGGTTCCTTTTCCGGGATTATCCGGCAGCCGTTTGTGTCATTGCATTCTGTACGGTTCTGACCTCTCTCATCGGAATCCTGCCTTCTGTTTACATCAAAACGATTACTTCCTATATTCAGGAAGGTCTTGTGTCCGGCTGGAACTCCGTATCCGGAAAGATTCTATCGGCGATTTTCATCATGATCGCGCTGTATCTTACAGCTTTGATCAGTTCCACGATCCAGGCACAGGTCTTGGCACGCGTCACACAGGGCTTCCTTCATAAAATGCGTACCCGAATGTTTTCCGGAATGCAGAAGCTGCCGATTCGTTATTTTGATACAAACAGCGACGGGGATATCATGAGCTATTACACGAACGATATCGATACCCTGCGCCAGCTGATCTCACAGAGTCTGCCGAATCTGTTTGCGTCCGCACTCGTGGTCAGCGGGCTGCTCTTTGTTATGCTTTATTACAGCATTCCGCTGATGCTGATCGTGTTTGTCGGGATCTTTTTTATGGCTCTGACGACCAAAAAGGTCGGCGGCAGTTCGGCGAAGTACTTTATCCGCCAGCAGCATTCTCTTGGTGCCGTGGAAGGATATATTGAGGAAATGATTCACGGACAAAAGGTTGTCAAGGTGTTCTGCCATGAAGAAAAGACACAGGAAGATTTTGATCATCTCAACGAAATCCTCTGCAGCGATGCCACAACAGCGAATAAATACGGCAATATTTTCATGCCGATCATTGGAAATATCGGGAACTTTCTCTATGTCCTCGTAGCTTTCGTCGGCGGGCTTTTGGTAACCTCCGGCGGTGCGGTGCCGAATTTTTCATTTGAATCACTGTTTGCAAACGGCACTTTTGTCAGTGCGCTCACCATTCCGGTGATTGCATCTTATCTCGGTATGGTAAAGCAGTTCACCGGCAATATCGGGCAGGTTTCTCAGCAGATCAACTCCGTGGCCATGGCCCTCGCCGGCGCAGAACGGATTTTTACCCTGATTGACCAAAAGCCAGAGGAGGATAGCGGCGATGTAACACTTGTCAACTGCCGGGATGAAAACGGTACTCTGGTCGAATGTCCGGAGCATACCGGAATCTGGGCATGGAAATACCCTGCCGGCGGTGAATTTCCGGAAGCCAAGCTCGTTCGTGTATGCGGAGATGTACGGATGAGCCATGTTGACTTCGGCTACGAAGAAGACAAGACCGTTCTTCACGATATTTCTCTCTACGCCGAACCGGGACAGAAGATCGCCTTTGTCGGTGCTACCGGTGCCGGGAAGACGACCATTACCAATTTGATCAATCGGTTTTACGATATCGCGGACGGAAAAATCCGCTATGACGGCATCAACATCAATCGGATCCGCAAACAGGACCTGCGGCGAAGCCTCGGAATCGTTCTGCAGGATGTCAATCTGTTTACCGGCACGGTCATGGAAAACATCCGCTACGGCAATCTGGAAGCTACCGATGAGGAATGTATCGCGGCGGCGAAGCTGGCCAATGCGGACAGCTTCATCACCCGTCTTCCGAACGGATACCAAACCATGCTGGAGGGCGGCGGGGTCAACCTTTCACAGGGACAGCGTCAGCTGCTTTCGATCGCGAGAGCTGCTGTAGCCGATCCGCCGGTTATGATTCTCGATGAGGCAACTTCTTCGATCGATACAAGAACCGAACTCCTTGTACAGCGCGGAATGGATGCTTTGATGCGCGGCCGGACCGTCTTTGTCATCGCACACCGACTTTCGACCGTTCGGAACAGCGATGCGATTATGGTCCTTGATCACGGCCGCATTATTGAACGCGGTACACACGAGGAATTGATCGCGCAGAAAGGAACCTATTACCAGCTTTATACCGGCGCGTTTGAACTGGAGTAAAGCCCTGCGCGCGCCATATATTGCCATTCACCGTTCATCGTCAATAAACGATTAAGAGGTTATTATGTTAAAATACGGAATTTATGCAAAGTCGATTGAATCTCTCTGCTTGAAACCGGCCCTGGCAAGGCTTTCGATTTTATGTCCGGAAATGGACCTGAGAAAATACAAAAGGAAAGTGCAGCAGGAATATAAAGCGATGCTTTTAAGGACGCCGGATATCGGCGGCAGCTCCTTGGAAGTCAATCTATATATCGCCGCATTTGTTTTTTCTCTGCACAAAGCGGCGCCGGACAAAATTACGCCGGAGCTTGTAAATGAGATGGCGGAGGCGGTCTTTGACGCCCCGTTCATGATCAACATGCACAAGAATAAAAAATGTACTTTGTTCACGGACAAGGTGCAGGATAAAAAGGTAAAGGAGAGCATCGCGAGTCAAACATCGGCGTATGAGCTTGACTGGAAATTCCGTTATGAAAAAGGAATCGATGAATTCTATAATACCTATACCGAATGCGGTATTTGCAAACTCGGAAAGAGAGAAAACTGCTTTGAGTTTGTCCCATGTTTGTGCCGCATGGATGAGCGGAATTATCGGAATGAAGGCGGAGAGCTGCATCGCACAAAGACGCTGGCGCAGGGAGATGATTGCTGCGATTTTCATGTGACCAAGCTCAAAGAACTCAAAGAAAAAAGATAGATACAACCTCCCGCGGTCTGCGGGAGGTTTTTCATTATTGTGTCGCATGGTCCCATTTTATGAAATCGATTCATAGGTCTTTTCTTGTTCTTGAGCGGGTTCTTGCCCGGGACCCTGGTCGGGCATTTTCCATAGAGCTCTGAATTTATGGAAATAGTAAATGCTCATCCCAAGACTTAAAACCTCCCCCGCCGTAATGGACAGCCATACGCCATCCATATCCCAGATGCGCGGAAGTACCAGCACCGGCAAAACCATAAACACGATCGTCCGGCAGAAAGACAAAATGGCGGAAGTCTTGCCGTCATTCAGTGCCGTAAACCAGCCGGAAGCAAAGACATTAAAGGCCATCATTGCAAAGCTGGTCGCCACAATACGGAACCCGTGAAGCGCAATGGACGCAACCTGCGCGTTTCCCTTCGCGAAAAAATGAACGACCATTCCGCCGAGAAGATAGCTGACAGCCGTAACGGCCAGCGCGGTAATTCCAAGCGTCCAGACACTGATATGAAACAAACGGGATAATCTTTCCCGATCTCTGCGCCCGAGATTATAGCTGACAACCGGAGAAATGCCATTGATATACCCTCGGAACAGTCCGCCAAACAACCCTTGCGCATACCAGATGATCGAAAGAGACGCAACGCCGTCGGACCCGCCCAGCTCCATCAAAATACGATTGAACAAAATCGCGACAACGGAAAAGGCCAGCACACTGACCATTTCCGAAGAGCCGTTGATGCAGCTGTCGATAATCGTGTGCGTCCTCCATTTCGGGCGAACCATATAAAGAACCTGCTTCCGATTGACACAGAAATAAATCATGCCGACTGCGGAAGGAACGGCATACCCAATGCCGGTAGCAACGGCGGCCCCGGCCAGTCCCCAATGGAAGACTTCCATAAACAGCCAGTCCAGTGCAATATTCAAAATGCCGCCGAGAACAGAGAGAAATGCGCCGAGTCCGGGGCCCTCCCCACTGTAATAAAACTGAGCTGAAACACCATTCCGAACACAGTAAACGGAAGCGACATCAATATCGGGATCATATACTCCCGGCAATACGATAGAAGCGAATCATCCGAGCCTAAAAACCGGCAAAGCGGATCCAGAAATGCAAAGCAGAGTACGGTAAGTGCGGCGCTGAACACGAAAGCGACCGTCATCATAAGTGAAAAGTCTTCCCTCGCTTCCTTCTGCTTGCCCTCACCGATTTTTTTCGCAACCAGAGCATTGCCGCCGCTGCCGAACATCATGCCGATTGCCGAAGCAAGAAAAGTCATCGGCATTGTAATATTGATCGCCGATAATGCGTCCGTATCGACCCAGCGCGCGACAAAAATACCGTCTACGGTAGAATACAAGTTTAGAAAAATACTCGATAGAATGGTTGGTAAAGCAAACAGCATCAGCCATCGAAAGTCAATGCTGTGTTCTAATTTCATCTGTGTTTTCAAACACACACCTCTTCCTTCTGATTTTAAATTAGTAATTATTTTTAATAATCATAAAATGGGACTAATTATCGAAAAAAGAAAGAGCGTCTTTGCCGTGTGCCGATAAGACAGTAATTTGAGAAAAGTACGAAATCGGCATCTGTCAGACAGGATTGGACAAAACAGGCGACATTCAACTTCGGTTGGATGCCGCCTGTTTTTATGCGTTTAAGGGCCGAAAAACGCTTGTTTTCTGCTCTGTATAGCTT
>CAKQWL010000218.1 GCA_934278965.1 uncultured Clostridia bacterium
CGCAGGTGGGGCTGCCGCCGCCTTTTATACCTTCATATGTTATCTCTTATTGGACTTTCTCCAAATGTTCTGCTTTTCCGCGGCCGCAATCAGCTCTTCACGATGCTGCGGGTGCGCAAGTCCGATCAGCATTTCCGCTCTCTCCCAGGTGCTGCGTCCCGCGAGGTTCGCGATACCATACTCCGTAACAAGGTAGAAGCTCTGGCTTCTCGGATCCGTTACGATATCTCCGTCCGAGAAGGTCGGCTTAAATCTGGACTTGAGATTTCCCTGCTTATCCGTAAAGGAAGACGTCATGCAGATAAAAGCCTTTCCGCCCTTGGACTGGAATGCTCCCGTAAGGAAATCCAGCTGTCCGCCGGTACCGCTGATGTGGCGGGTCCCCGCGCTCTCTGCGCAGATCTGTCCGTAAAGGTCTACAGCGATACAGTTGTTGATTGAAACGAAATTATCCAGCTGGCGGATCACATCCGGATCATTGATGTAGGAAATCGGGGCAGTCACCAGTCCCGGGTTTTCATTCGTCCAGTCATACAGGGTCTTGGAGCCCATTGCAAAACCGAAAACGCCCTTATTGCGATCAATCGCCTTTTTACGATTCGTGATTCTTCCTGCCTGATACATATCATAATACGCATCCACTAGCATTTCCGTATGGATTCCGAGATCCGAAAGATCCGAGCGCGCGATCATCTGACCGATTGCGTTCGGCATTCCGCCGATTCCCAGCTGAATCGTGGAGCCGTCTACCAGCTGTTCTACCACATACTTCGCGATAATGTTATCCACTTCCGTTGCCGCCGGGCTTCCAAGCGTCGGGATTGCGTCATGCGGTCCCTCAACAATCATGTCCACTTCCGAAATATGAATGGACTCATCCTGTCCGCCGAGTACGCGCGGCAGATTTTCGTTGATTTCAAGAATCACCACATCCGCCTTGTCCAAAGTCGCTCTCGCGGTGGAATTGTTCACGGAGAAGTTAAAGTATCCGTGCTCGTCCATCGGCGTTACGCACATCATCGCCACATTCACATCCAGATGCTTTTCGTAGTACGCGCCGACATTTCGGTAAATCATCGGAATGTAATTGCAAAGGCCTTTGTCGCAGAGTTTTCTCTCATAGCCGGAGCAGTGCCAGCTGTTGTAGATAAAATGCTCTCTCTCCGGGTCACATTCTACGCACTGGATTGGCTGAAGAACAATATATCCTCTGATCTTAACATCCTCCAGCTCCTCTTTTCTCTTCGCGAGCGCTTCATCCAGAAGCGTCGGGAAACCGCTTCCCAGTGAGAAATCGATCCAATCGCCGCTTTTTACCACTTTGACTGCTTCTTCCGGTGTGCGAAGTTTGCTGCTGTACTCTTCTTTGAAATTCATCTTTCGTTCTCCTTTTCCCTATTTCAGGATTTTCGCGAACCGCGCGGCAAAATCCAAAACCGGACCCATCGCCGGACTTTGTATTCTGCTTTCACACGCATCGCTTCCGTCTGATACAGAAGAGAGCGGATGCGTCATCCGCTCTCTCTTTTTCATTGATTGCCGGCATGCCGCGCGGCATTTTTCATTGCTTTTCCCTAATCCTCGATGATATCCATTACATCGATCTGATCCGCGAAGTGGAGCTGCGCTTCCGTCTTTTCCTGAAGCTCTTCCTTCGTAATGCCAGGCGCCATCGCCACTACGGTCAGCTTTCCGTCAATGAACTCGATAATGCAGAGGTCTGTTACCAGTACGCTGACACACTGGACTGCTGTGAGCGGGAAAGTACACTTCTTGAGAATCTTCGGTTCTCCGGCCTTGGAGCAGTGCTCCATCGCAACGATTACCTTCTTCGCACCGGATACGAGATCCATCGCGCCGCCCATGCCCGGGATGTTTTTCCCCGGAACCTGCCAGTTTGCGAGATTGCCTTCCTCATCTACCTGAAGTCCTCCGAGAACCGTCGCATCCAGGTGTCCGCCTCTTGCCATCATGAAGGACACTACGCTGTCAAAGCAGCATGCGCCCGGAATCAGGATTGCAAGGTCGCCGGTCGCGTCGCACAGATCTCTGTGACCGACCTTCCAGCCGTTTTCCTTGTCCGCCCACTTCGGATTGGCCATCTCTTTTTCTACTTCTTCTCTCGTCTGATTCCAAGCATTCCACGGAACCTTGATTGCACCTTCCTGTCCGGCGAACCCGCTTTCGGCATGAATCAGGATTTCAACGCCCTCCGGGATATAATTCGCCGACTGTGTCGGGATTCCCACGCCCAGATTGATGAAGTCTCCATCGTGGAAATATCTCGCGATATTTTTCGCAATCGTTTGTCTCTTATTAATCATTAATAGTGCACCTCCTCCGCATGAACAACATAATCTACGAATACGCCCGGAAGCTGTACTGCATCAGGTGCAATTTCTCCCGGCTGTACGAGATGCTCGCATTCGAGGATTACAAAATCGGCTGCCATTGCCATGCAGGTATTGAAGTTCTGTGCCGTATACGCGAAAACAGCATTTCCCATCGTATCTGCCGTATGACATTTTACAATCGCGACATTCGCGTGAAGAGGAAGCTCGAGGATGTACTTTCTGCCATTGATAATCTTCGTTTCTTTTCCTTCTTCTACAATGGTGCCAACTCCTGTCGGAGTATAGAATCCACCGACACCGGAACCGGCTGCACGAATTCTCTCCGCGAGTGTCCCCTGCGGAACCAGCGTCAGCTTCACTTCGCCCGCGGCAACCTTCTTGTTTCCTTCCGTATGTCCGAAGAAAGATACAATAATCTCATCGATTCGGTCTTCCATCAGCATCTCCGTAAATCCCTGATACCATCCGTCCAGACCGCCCATCTGGAAATCCTCGGAAATCGTTGTCAGATGATTGATTTCCTTTCTGGAAGAAAGCTCGTATAAAAGATTCATCGGACAGCCAACATTGCCGAACCCACCGACCATGATTCTGTCGCCGGACTTAATCTTATCGACCGCTTTTTTAATATCGACCACTTTGTTCATGAAATGCGTCTCCTTTTCGTTATTTTTATATCAATCACAAGCCCATTCTACCATTAAAAAATTGTTCGCGCAATAAAACTTTCTGTATTTCTGAAAAAAGCGCCTTCCGACCGGCGGAAAGCGCTTTTCTTGATTCTATGATTCGAACCTTTTGCTTTATCCTATGCTTCGTTTTTAATCACCATGACTCTCTTGCCGGACTTGCACTTTTTATCGTGAATAATGCCCCAGAGCGCCGTGAGCGATCCGCCGATACAGCATACAATCAATGCTCCGAAGATGTAATTGTATCCGCTGTTTCCGTAAACATCCAGCCAGCGGCCGAAAAGCACCGGCGCTCCGCCGTCTACAAACGACCCGAGCAGACCGGAAACCGCAACCGTTGTTCCGGAAATCGCCGACGGAATATGCAGCTCTCTCATAATCGAATAGGTAATTGAGTAGAGCGGCATAACAATCAAAGACGGAAGCAGCGAGTAAATCGCAACGAACGTCACATTCATTCCCGGATTGAAGAAGAACACAATCGCGAACATCACCGCGATAATCGCATGCGCCGCGATGTACGTCTTCGCCGTGGACTTAAAGACCTTATCGGCAATAATTCCGCCGATTGGGCAAACCAGCATCAGGAAGTATGTCCGGATAATGGAAAGCATACTGGAAACCTCAGCCGGAATCTCCATCACATTCACCAGATACGGATTGAAGTAGGAAACGTTGGAGTACAGCATATAGTTAAAGAAATACGCAAGCATCAAAATGTAAGTTCCCGGCCACTTCGCCATGAGCTTCAAATCGTGAAGACGAATCTTGTCATTTCCGCCTTCCTCCTGCGCAACGACTTCTCCTCTTTTCTCCTTGTCCTTG
>CAKQWL010000219.1 GCA_934278965.1 uncultured Clostridia bacterium
ATTCTCCTGTAATGATCCGCATAAACCGTCCTCCGATCTGTTTTCTCTATATAGTTACTATACCATAAAATCGCTTTCCGGAAAAGAAAAAGCCCGCAGGAATCCTGCGGGCTTTTTCCTATTCAAACCTTCTTATCTGCCTGACAACTGCTGCTCAGCCATTTCGACTAACTTCTTTGTCATATAGCCGCCTACATAACCGTTCTGTCTTGCGCTGAGATTTCCCTTATCAACGGAATCGTAATTTGCAAGACCGAGCTCGCTGGCAATTTCAGTCTTAAGATTCTTCAGTGCAGGCTTTGCACTTGTATTCATCTTGTCCTGTAATGTCATGTTTTTTCACCTCCTGTTACGTTCTTATTGTTCACACGAGACGAAAAAGTATTCTTTGAAATAATTGGTTATTTTCAGTTGATTTTTACATTTTCAATTCAAACTTTCCTCGGAACACTCTCAGAATTTCTCTGCGCAGCGGAGCATTCTTCGGCATGGAAAGTTCCGGATCCTCCTGTAAAACACGAAGTGCTTCCTCTTTGACGATTTCAAGAAGATCCGCATGGCGAATTAAATTGGAAATTCGAAGATCCGGAAGTCCGTGCTGCCTTGTCCCGAAAAATTCTCCCGGTCCGCGAAGCTGCAAATCCTTTTCGGCGATGACAAACCCGCTGTCGGAAGCGGCCATTATCTCCGCCCGCGTCCGTGCCACATCGGAGTGCCCCGCATTCACCAGGATGCACCAGGACTGCTCCCCGCCCCGCCCGACTCGTCCGCGAAGCTGGTGCATCTGTGCAAGTCCGAAGCGCTCACTGTTTTCAATAACCATTACGGTCGCGTTCGGCACATTGATTCCGACTTCAATCACAACCGTCGCGGCCAGAAGCGCGATCTTCCCGTCAGCAAACCGTTTCATGATATCGTCTTTCTCCTTTTGCGGCAATTCTCCGTGGAGAAGTGCAATCTCAAATTCCGGAAAACGGGATTTTAATTCTGTAAAAATCCCTTCTGCCGAACGAGCTTTCACATCTTCGGAATCCTCGATCAGCGGTGCAACCACATAAGCCTGACGCCCGGATTTCAGCTGTTTTCGAACAAATTCATACGCCGCGTCCCGCCGCTCTTCCCCGATAACTTCGGTTCGGATCTTTTTCCGCCCGGGAGGAAGTTCATCCAAAACGGAAATATCAAGATCCCCGTAAAGAATAACGGCCAATGTTCTTGGAATCGGTGTCGCCGTCATGATCAGTTGATCCGGATTTTCGCCTTTTTCTCCAAGAAGTGTACGGTGCTGTACGCCAAAACGATGCTGCTCATCGGTAATGACCAGTCCGAGACGGCGGAAATGCACATCCGGCTGTATGACCGCATGCGTCCCGATCAAAATTGAAATTTCTCCGTCTGCGATCCTTCGAAGAGTTTCCTCCCGCTCTTTGCGGGAAAGGCTTCCGCTCAAAAATCCGACCGAAATACCGAACTCGGAAAAACGCCTGCGGATGCCATCGTAGTGCTGCTGAGCTAAAATCTCGGTCGGCGCCATCAAAACGGCCTGAAATCCGCAGGACGCTGCCTTAAACATAGCGATTTCCGCTACAGCGGTCTTCCCGGAGCCGACATCTCCCTGAAGAAGCCGACTCATTTCGTGCTCACTTTCCATATCCGAAAGAATTTCCGCAACGACGCGCTCCTGCGCTTTTGTCAGCGGATACGGCAAGGAAGCAATGTATTCCGAGACCGAAACCGACGGATCAAAAAAAATGCCGCGCTGTTTTCTGACCCGGCCGGAGCGAAGTGCGAAAAGTCCGGTTTGAAGAATCAGCATTTCATTGAAAATAAGTCTGTATTTTGCCTCCCGGTAATGCTTTTCGTCTTCCGGAAAATGAATATTGGACAAAGCATACGCATAAGAACAGAGATGATGACGCTGCACTAAATCATCAGGCAGAAATTCACTCGCCGAAAGCGCGGCCGGACGCAGTGCCGTCTGCCATTTTCGCAGCTCACGCTGATGAAGCCCGTCAGTCAATGGATAAATGGGAAAAATCCCAAAAAAATTCTTCCCGTCACGGGAAAATTCCGGATGTGCCATCTGCAGCGCTGTCCCTCCCCTGGAAACCGTTCCGTAAATGAAGTATTCCTCCCCGATCTCAAATTGATTCTTTAAATAATCCGCATTAAAATAAAGGAGCTCCGCTCTGCCGCTTCCATCATCGACCGTTACTTTTAAGAGTTGTTTTCCTTTGCCGGGAAAACGATTCCTGGTCATTCGAACGACCACTGCACGGATCAAAGCGGATTCTCCCGCGTTTAATGCTGAAATCCGTCTGACGGTCCGCCGGTCCTGATAAGCCCTTGGGAAAAAATTCAGCATATCTTCAACAGTTTCGATCCCCATTTTTCGAAGCAGCTCTGCTTTTTTAGGACCGATACCGCTTAGCGAAGTAATCGGATCTGAAAACTTCATTCCTTCGTCACCTCAATATTCCGTTTGGCCACATTCTTAGAAAATACCCCTTTGACGATGACCGAAATGCTTTCCGGAGATACCCCAAGAAGCGTTTCTGTCTGTTCGCCGATCCGTTCGATCATCCCATTTGTAATCCGCGTAATTCCGGCACCGAATCGGATCAAGACATAGACCTTGATGATCGGCCTGCCGTTTTCCTCCGAAATTTCCAAAAAAGAGCCGTTATCGGATGAAGATACCGCCTTTCCCCTTGCATTGCAGAATTGCAGACGGTTTCCAAAAGGTTTCGCCGCCTCCGCCGCGATCCTGCCAAAAACACTCTGCGCTACCGCAAGTTCTCCCCATTCTGTTTTTTTGCTGTACATCGGCCTTCTCTCACATTCGTTCTTTATTTTTCCCTCTGTATTTTAGCATATTTCTCCTGATTTTAAAACGAATTTCCGGGTCACCGATCTGGATTTCCTTTCATAAAATAAACGGGGTGATGTTTATGGGAAAGAATTACTGCAATCCAAAACGACCGTGTAATAATCCGGATGCAAAAAAACTGAAAGAAATCGGCTTTGTCCTGATTGTCTTCGGCGTTATTTCGATCTGCGCCTTCTTTTTGCCAGTTCAGGCATGGATTGTACTCTTAGCGATTGTTTTTATCGTCTGCGGCATCCGGCTTCTGCGGTAAAAAATTGATGATTTCGTGACCGCTCTCTTGATAAAAGCACTGCATTTCGGGTATCATTGGAATAGCATAGAACAATTTTAAGAAACGGAGAGAAAAAATGGACAACAGAATAGAAAAACTGGCGCATCTTCTGGGTACTTATTCCGTCGATCTTCAAAAGGGCGAAAAATGCCTGATCGACTATGAGGGAAGCGCCGTCAAACCGCTTGTCCGCCGACTGATCAAAGAAATCTACGCAGCGGGCGGTATTCCTTATGTAACCAATCGGGATTCTTCCATTAACCGGGAACTGATGCTTCACGCCGATTCGGAGCAGCTTTCGGATATGTGCCGTTATCAGCTCGACCGGATGAAGGATATGGATGCTTATATTGCAGTACGGGGCGCCGACAATGCGTCAGAGCTTTCCGATGTTCCGTCTGAAAAACTGGCTCTCTGGAACCGTATTTTGGATCCGGTCCTGCGCTACAGAGTGGACAAGACCAAATGGGTCGTACTTCGTTATCCGAACAACGCAATGGCACAGCTTTCCAATACCAGTCTTGAGGCATTTGAGGACTTTTATTTCGATGTCTGCACACTGGATTATCGCAAAATGGCAGAAGCAATGGATCCGCTCGTTTCCCTCATGGAGAAAACGGACAAGGTTCGTTTGGTGGGTCCCGGCACGGACCTCACCTTCTCTATTAAGGGCATCCCTGCTATGAAATGCTGCGGTCTTCGAAACATTCCGGACGGCGAGGTGTACACGGCTCCGGTCCGCGAATCCATGAACGGTATCATCTCTTATAACACGCAGTCCCTTGAGATGGGATTCACCTACAGCGATATTGTCTTTGAAATTGAAAACGGAAAAATCGTAAAGGCTACAGCTAATGACAATGACAAAGTCAATCACCTGCTCGACACGGACGAGGGCGCGCGGTACTTCGGAGAATTCGCTATTGGTGTTAACCCTTATATTCTGCATCCAATGAAGGATACCCTCTTTGATGAAAAGATAGACGGCAGCTTTCATCTGACTCCGGGTGCCTGCTATGAGGATGCCTGGAATGGCAACCGAAGCGCAATTCACTGGGATCTTGTTATGATCCAGAGAGCGGACTACGGCGGCGGTGAGATCTGGTTTGATGATGTTCTGATTCGAAAGGACGGAATTTTCGTTCTGCCGGAACTCGAATGCCTGAACCCACAGAACCTGAAATAAGAACTCTCCTCCTTGGACAAATGACCAAAGAGCAAAAAAGACGCTGATGCATCATGCATCAAGAT
>CAKQWL010000220.1 GCA_934278965.1 uncultured Clostridia bacterium
TATGGTAAGTATGACCTCGTAAAGGGTGCGAATATCGCAGGCTTCGAAAAGGTTGCAAGCGCTATGATGGAACAGGGTCTTGTATAAATCGGGACACTATTAAACCAATCTATGCATAAAAAAGACGGATCATTTTGATCCGTCTTTTTTTATCTCTATTCTTTCTCGTCATTCATCCGCCGATCCGCGCGTTATGCCTCGGAACATCCGAAAAAAGAACCAATATCCTCTCCTGCATGATTTCCGGCCATTCGGACAGCCTTTTGATGATCCGCTCCGTGATCTCTTTTTTGGCCTCCAGTGTTCTTTCCGGAAGATCCACCCAATCAATCTGAACCACCGGACAATCCGGATTGCTTACATCCTCTTTTTCGTAATGACAGATAAAAACATAAATCCGACTGCGGTCCGTGTTTGTCACCTCACTTACCGTATCGGTAATAAAATCCATCAGTTCTTTTTTCTCCCGATCGGATGCTTTGACATTCCAGTTTACATGAATAAGCGGCATTTTTTCCTCTCCTTTCACCATGCGGTATTTCACGCGTATTCCTTCCATGATCAGCGAATGATCAAAAATAAGTACAAAAATGCGGCGGGAATTACTGCATTGAAATCAACCTTCCGGAAGAAATCAACCATAAATACGCTTCTTCCGGCTCCGTTCCTTTCGCCTTCCGGATAGCCTCCCGATACAATTCAATTTGTCCGTGATAACGCTCTCTGAAATGCTGTTCGGCAATCTCTCCCTCGGCAGCGCCGGTTTTATAATCTACCAACACCGTAATCCGCTTTCCGTCCTCCCGCTCTTCCTCAAAAAGACAATCGATCATCCCCTGTACCAAAATCTCCGCTCCCTCATACTCCTTTTTCATAGTAAACGGAAGTTCCCTTTTCAGTGCTCCGCTCCGAGCCGCCCGCATCATTCGCCTTCCGAGATTCGAACAAATCAGAACTGCTATTCGATCGGGCGATACGGCCTCCGCCTCCTCCGGCAATAAGATTTCCTTTTCTGTCATTTCTACAAGGAGCTTCCGCACATACGCTTCCGCTTCCTGTCTGTTGGACATATCCTCTTGACTCTGTTCGGTTTTAAAAATAATCCTTTCCGCAAGCTCCAGAAAATTCAAGTGCTCTAAAACACTGTGATATGCCGTGCCGATCTGCGCGGCTGTCAGTTTGCTTGCCCCTGCGGCAAAATTCGGCAAAAGACCTTCGGACGAAAACTTCGGCACAAAGCCCCCGGACGCTCCGTCAGCTTCCACATCGGACATACCCGCCTTATTCATAGAATCCGAAAGTTCCGTTACGCTGTACTTGGACTTCATTTCCAGCTCTTTTTCATAGGGATACCGATACCGAAACCGGCGATCGATCTCACGATAAAATGCTTCCGAAGCAGGATCGCCGTCATATTTTGAAATTTGATCCAGAAGCTCTTCTGTTACCTCGTTTTTTTCCAGGGCAGCGCCTTCGGCGAGTTCACTGACTCCGTGAAGTACCGTTTGAATTTTCCCCGTTTCTGCGGGCGACTGCCTCCACACAGCCGGCAGCACAAGGTCTAGATAGGAAGAGGCGGCCAGCAGATCCTTTGAATCCATATATTCGAAAACGGACAGTTCTGCTTCTTTTTTTCTGCTGCTGCCAAGCAGTACCAGCTTATCCATGGCCCGTGTACAGCCTACATAGAGGATTCTCAGTTCCTCTTCCGCAGCCTCCCGATCCATTTCGGACGCAATCAGCTTCTGCAGCAGGGTCTTCTTTCGAAGATGCAGCTCCGGATTGACAAAATCCAGTCCGATCCCGATATCCTTGTGGATGGTCGCCATGCCGCGGTCTTTGCTGTAATTAAAGCGTTTTCCAAGTCCGGCCAGGATCACCATCGGATATTCCAGGCCTTTACTCTTGTGGATCGTCATAATCCTCACCACATCGTCCTTTTCCGAGAGCAATTTTGTCTGTCCGGTCGGCACACCGCGCTGCCGGAGATTTTCGATATACCGCAGGAAATCATAAATACTCCCGCTTCGTCCCTCTGTAAAGGAAGCCGCCCGATCCGCCAATGTCCGCAGGTTCGCCTGCCGCTGCTTTCCGGCAGGAAGTCCTCCGGCATAAGCGTAATAACCGGTTTCCTGCATCAGGGTCCACAAAAATTCCGAAAGCGGCATCCATGCAGCACAGGAAGAAAATCTCCGGATCGTTTCCCGTACCCGTCGGCATTTCCGGCGCAGCGGCTCAAAGTATTCCCGCTGAGAGTCCAAAGAAACATCCGTAAAATGCTCAAAAGCCTTATAAAACGCTCCTTTCTTCCATTCTGCTCGAATGATGGCCAATTCCTCTGCCGAAAATCCGAAGATCGGAGAATACAGCACGCTGATCAGCGGTACATCCTGTCTGCTGTTATCGATCACTTTCAAAAGATTCAGGAAGGTCTCGATCTCAATCGTATCAAAATATCCGTCATTTTCATCCATATAGCACGGAATATCTCTTTCTGACAGGACTTTCTGATAAACCTCAGCCGTGTTTCGCACGCCGCGCATCAAGATTACAATATCCCTTTTTTCAAGCGGACGCCACCGTTCCTTCTTGACATCATAAATCGGCGTTCCGACTGCCTGCTGAATCAAATCTGCGGCAATATGCGCTTCCCGTTCGGTGCTCTTCATCTCCGCAATTTCCTCCGGCAGTCCATCC
>CAKQWL010000221.1 GCA_934278965.1 uncultured Clostridia bacterium
TCGATCAGCCTGGATATCGCGACTGGTATCGGCGGAGTGCCGAAAGGAAGGATTATTGAAATTTTCGGACCGGAATCTTCCGGTAAAACAACATTAACACTCCACATTATCGCAGAGGCACAGAAAAACGGCGGAAAAGCCGCCTTTATCGATGCGGAGCATGCGCTGGATCCGGAGTATGCCAAGAATCTCGGAGTCAAGGTTGACGAGCTCCTCGTGTCACAGCCGGATACCGGCGAACAGGCTCTGGAGATCTGCGAAATGCTGGTCCGTTCCGGCGCACTGGATGTTGTTGTCGTAGACTCGGTCGCGGCACTTGTGCCGAAGGCGGAAATTCAGGGGGATATGGGCGACAGTCATGTCGGGCTTCAGGCAAGACTGATGTCTCAGGCCCTTCGAAAGCTTGCCGGTGCCATCAATAAGTCCAATACCGCTGTTATTTTTATCAACCAGCTTCGTGAAAAGGTCGGAGTGGTGTACGGAAATCCAGAGGTCACAACGGGAGGGCGTGCGCTTAAATTCTATTCCAGTATGCGAATTGATGTGCGGCGTGTGGAATCCATTAAATCCGGTGACAGCGTGCTCGGAAACCGAACGCGCGCTAAGATTGTAAAAAACAAAGTGGCGCCTCCGTTCAAACAGGCGGAATTTGATATTATGTACGGTCAGGGAATATCCAAAGCCGGCGACCTTTTGGATTCGGCCGTAGAAATGAAGATTATCGATAAGGCAGGTTCCTGGTATAGCTTCGAAGGAGAACGGATTGGACAGGGAAGAGAGAATGTCAAAGATTTTCTGCTGCATCATCCGGATACGATGGATCGAATCGAAGGTCTTTTGCTGGATACATTGAAGAAAGAAAAAGAAGCAGCGGAGGAGCCGGAGCTTCGGGTTGATGAGGACGGTGTCATTCTCGACTAATACCGGCAAAAAGGATTTGACTTTTTCTGTTCTTTATAGTATCATATGAATGTTAGCCGCTCAGAACGGGTTTTTTGAAGTGTTTTTTACCACCCGCGATGGCGAGACTGGTTAGAGGAGGAAGAAAGAAGAATGTACGCAGTAATTGAGACAGGCGGCAAGCAGTACAGAGTACAGGAAGGCGATATTCTGACCGTTGAGAAGCTTTGCAAAGACGCAGGCAGTAAGGTTGAATTCGACAAGGTACTTATACTCGGAGAAGGCGCCGACATCAAAATCGGAGCTCCTTATGTAGACGGAGCGAAGGTTTTCGGAAATGTAGTTGAAAACGGGAAGGGACAGAAGGTAATTATCTTCAAGTATAAGTCCAAGAAAGACTACAGAAAGAAGCAGGGACACAGACAGCCGTATACCATGGTAGAAATTACAGGAATCGGTACTGACAAGCCTGCTAAGAAGACGGAAGCAGCACCTGCAGCGGACAATGCGGCAGCAGAGAGCAAGGCAGCAAAGGCTCCTTCCCTGAAGTCGATGAAGAAGGATGAGCTGATTGCTTTCGCAAAGGAAAACGGGATCGAGATCGATGAGAAGGCGACAAAGCCTGTAATCATTGATGCGATCGAAGCAGCATTAAAGTAGTAACTATAGCAAATTGTTTGAGATAGAAAAGGAGGTGCACCGGTATGGCATCAAAGAAGGGTGTAGGAAGCTCTAAGAACGGTCGTGATTCCGAAAGTAAACGCTTAGGCGTAAAGATCGGTGACGGTCAGTTTGTAAGTGCGGGAAGCATTCTTGTAAGACAGAGAGGGACAAAGTTCCACCCGGGAAACAATGTTGGTAAGGGCGGAGATGATACTCTGTTTGCAACGATCGAAGGAACGGTTAAGTTCGAGAGATATGACAAGAAGAGAAAGCAAGTAAGCGTATATCCGAAAGAAGCTTAATTGTGGTCGCGAAAGCCCCTGGACTGTCCAGGGGCTTTTTATCTTCTCTGCCGAAAAGAAGAAAAGGAGATCTCATGTTTGTAGACAGAGCAAAAATACAAATTAAAAGCGGCAAAGGCGGAAACGGCTGTGTTTCATTCCGCAGAGAACCGTTTGTGCCGGAGGGCGGCCCGGACGGCGGCGACGGCGGCAAGGGCGGCGATGTTGTTTTTGTCGCGGATGAAGGAATGCGTACCCTGATGGATTTTCGCTATAAGAGAAAATATGAAGCGGAATCCGGTCAGGACGGAATGAAAAAAAAGAAATTCGGAAAAAACGGAAAGGATTTGATTATTCGGGTTCCGACCGGTACGATGATCATCGACGAAGAGAGCGGGCTTCTGATGAAGGATCTTGTTCATAACGGGGAGCGCTTCGTTGCGGCGAAAGGCGGAAAGGGCGGAAAGGGCAATGTGAATTTCAAAAATTCTGTGCGTCAGGCCCCAAATTTTGCCGAAGCCGGGGGATTTGCCAAAGAGCGAAATATTATTTTAGAGATGAAGCTGATCGCGGATGTCGGATTGGTCGGGTTTCCGAATGTAGGAAAATCCACGCTTCTTTC
>CAKQWL010000222.1 GCA_934278965.1 uncultured Clostridia bacterium
GCTCGGAGTGCGCTGCAGGAGTGTCGTGTTTGATTGCGCGGCGTTAGCGGCGCGGCTTGGAATTACCGGAGAGGAGGCAGGCCGCAAAAAGCGTTATGAGGCATTTGACGAGGAAGCGGGATTTCTGGTGCGGGAGCTCGGAAAGAAGAGAGAGCAAATCCGGATCGCGGTTGCGCACAACGCGGAGGATCAGGCGGAAACCCTGCTGTTTCGCATGATTCGGGGGACCGGAACAGATGGGCTTGCCGGTATAGAGCGAATGCGGAGAAGTGAAAAAGGGTTTTGGATCATTCGGCCGATACTCGGGATCCGCAGAAAGGATATCGAGGAATATTGCCGGGAGAAGGAACTTCGTCCGCGCATCGACAAGACGAATCTGGAGGCTGTGTATACCCGGAACAAGATCCGGCTGGAATTGCTGCCGTACCTTGCTCAAAATTTGAACGAAAATGTTGTAGAGGCACTTCTGCGTCTGGCGGTTACGGCGGGAGAAGACCGGGAATACCTTCGGCAGCAGGCGGAAGAGGCTTATCAGACTGCCCGGATACAGATATCGGAGGATCGGGTCGAGCTTTGCCTCGAGCGTGTGAGATCGCTTCCGGCGGCGCTGCGGCACCGGGTGCTGATTTTGGCATTTTCGGCGCTGGGTCTCCGGCAGGATATTGGACGGATCCATATTGAAGCGGCGGATCGGCTGATTCAAGACGGAACGACCGGAAAAACGGCGGATTTTCCGGCAGGGTACCGGATACAAACGGTTTACGGGAAGCTGGTTCTTCGCGCTCCGGGACGGACCTTACAGGAAACCTCCGATGGTGGGCATTTTACGGTGCGGCTGCTTGACCAAGAGGCGTGGGCCGCCTACCCAAAGTTCCCTCCCGGGAAGTTTGCCGCTTTTGATTATGCGGCGTATTGTCGGGAGAGAGGCGGGGAGCCGCCGGTTCTGCGCCTGAAACAGCCGGGCGATTTTCTGCCGACTGCGGGGGGAACGAAAAAGCTGCAGGACCTGCTGGTGGACAGCAAGGTGCCGAGGGAGGAACGGGACCTGATCGCGGTCGCGGCTTCCGGCAGCGAAATTCTCTGGATCCCGGGAAGAGAGGGCGGACCTCCGAACGGGCTTCCGGGGAAGGGGCGGTTTTCCGCGAAATACCGTGTAAACAGTGATTCAAAGGCGGTTCTGCTACTTGAAATATAAAGAACATTATGATAAAATATTGAACGGATGCACAAATTCGTGTATTGAAATTCGTATAAAGACACAAAATTCACAGAAGGGGAACGAATAGAATTGAATAGATTTTTAAAAAACATTGGTGTTTATCTCATCATATTTGCGCTTGTTCTGGCGATGGCGTGGCTCTACAAGGGCGGTGCGCCGAAGCAGCCGGCGACGGAAATTAAGTTCTCGCAGTTTGTGACCTATCTGTCCGAGGAACAGGTAGACCAGGTCAATGTCGGAGAAGTGACCTCCAGCAATGTGAAGCCGATTTCCGGCACGCTGAAATCCGGGGAGAAATTCACCTGTTATGTTCCGTCGATGGCCCAGATGAGCCTGCTGGATCAGAAGTATATTCTTCCGCAGGTAGAGGAAGGCGTGATTTCCTCATATACCAGCAGCGAGCCGTCGGTAACACCATGGTATGTCAGCATGCTTCCTACGCTAATCATTGCGATCGTGATGATCGTTTTTGTTGTGATGATTATGAATCAGCAGGGAGGCGGCAAGGCGATGCAGTTCGGCAAAAGCCGGGCGCGCCTTGCAAAGGAGAGCGAACTGAAAAAAGTAACCTTCAAAGATGTTGCCGGGCTGGATGAGGAGAAGGAGGAGCTTCAGGAAGTTGTTGATTTTCTGAAAAACCCGAAAAAATACCGCGCGCTCGGTGCGCGTATTCCGAAGGGGATTCTGCTTGTCGGGCCGCCGGGAACCGGTAAGACTTATATTTCAAAAGCAACCGCGGGCGAGGCGGGGGTGCCGTTTTTCAGCATCTCCGGTTCGGACTTTGTCGAGATGTTTGTGGGTGTCGGCGCATCGCGTGTTCGGGACCTCTTCAATGAAGCAAAGAAGAATTCACCGTGTATTATTTTTATCGATGAAATTGATGCAGTAGGCCGGAAGAGAGGCGCCGGTATCGGGGGCGGTCATGATGAGCGTGAACAGACCTTAAACCAAATGCTGGTCGAAATGGACGGCTTTGGAGAAAATACCGGGATCATCATCCTTGCGGCAACGAATCGGCCGGATATTCTGGATCCGGCGCTCCTGAGACCGGGACGGTTTGACCGTCAGATCATGATTGGCGTGCCGGACATCAAGGGCCGGGAAGCGATCTTTGCGGTCCATTCGAAGAACAAGCCGCTGGACGAGGGGGTTGACCCGAAGGTGTTGGCGCGGAGAACACCGGGATTTACTCCGGCAGATATCGAGAATCTTCTGAACGAGGCTGCTCTTTTGACGGCAAGAAGAAACGGGCTTAAAATCCGGATGGATGAGATCGAAGAGGCGATCACCAAAGTGATTGCGGGTCCGGAGAAGAAGAGCCGCGTGATCCCGGAGGGAGAGCGGAAGCTTACGGCTTATCACGAGGCGGGACATGCGATCGTCGCGCGTTCCCTTCCGAATACAGATCCGGTACATCAGATTACGATTATTCCGAGAGGATCCGCGGGCGGATTTACAATGATCCTGCCGAAGGAGGACAAATATTACGGTACGAAAATCAAGATGCAGGAGCAGATCATTCATCTTCTCGGAGGAAGGGTTGCGGAAAAATTAACGCTGGAAGACATTTCAACAGGGGCTTCCAATGATATCATGCGGGCTACTGAAATGGCACGGGAGATGGTAACCAAATACGGATTTTCCGAAAAGCTCGGGCCGGTATGCTACAGTGCGAGTGATGAGGTGTTCCTTGGAAATGATTATCACACCAGAAAGAATTATTCCGAAGAAGTCGCGGCGGAGATCGATGAGGAGATCCGCAGGATTATTGAGGAAAGCTACGCGCAGGCGGAGCGTATCCTGACGGAAAATATGGATAAACTGCGTGAAGTGGCGGAGGCGCTTCTGGAAGTTGAGACACTGGACGGCGAGCAGTTCGAGGCGCTTTATACCGGAGAGATAACGGCAGGAGAGCTTGCGGAGAAGGTGCGCAGGCAGGATGCTGAGCGGATGGAGGCGAACGCGAAGGAGGCTGCCGAGAGAAAACGGCTGATGGCAGAAGAGGAAGAACGGGAAGCCAGAGCGGCGATGGAAGCGATGGAGTCGGCTTCCGGCGCGAAGGTCCAGGTGATCCAGCTCTCCGATAGTCAGGCGGAAGAGGCCATCCGGGCATTGAAAGAGGGAAAGAGCTTATCCCAGCTTCGAAAGCCGGAGGGCGGACAGGAGAGCAAAGGGGAAAACCCGGAACAGCCGAAAGAATCAGACGAGAATAACACAGACCCGGAAAACGAGAACAGAGAGAAATAATTTATCAATATTGCAGATGAACGGGAAAGGATAAACGGAACAAGCGGAATGAAGGTAACAGTAAGAGAAATTCTGCAGATGGAGATCCTGCGGGATGCGAAAATCCTGGCAGGAGAAAGAGGTCTGGACGCACGGATCCGAAATGCGTCGGTACTCGAAGGGGTAGACAGTGAGGAGGTGCTCTCCTTTGTGGGGAGGACCGGAGAATTGGTCGTATCCGGATTTTTCCATGTCAAAGATGATGTGGAGGAACAGAAGCGGATCGTGCGTGCATTGGCGCACACCGGGTGTGCCGCGCTGGTGCTGATGCATGTAGGGCTGGTGCTGCCGGAGGTGTCGCAGGAAGTGATCGATACGGCGGAGGAGGAAGGCCTGCCGCTCCTTTCCTTTGACAAAGAGGGCATGCTGTGCTCCGACATCGCAAGAGATATTTCGGCAGAGCTTGTTTACGGGGATAATTTCAGCAACCGGCTGATCAGCAATACAATTTTCCACTTACTGAACTTTGAGAAACATTCCAGTTTTCAGGAAGCGATCCGGGAAGCGGCGATCAATAATGATTTTCAGATCATTATTCTGTCAGAAGATTTTAACCCGATTCTTTCTGTGGAGACGCGTCATCGTGTCAGCATCGAAGAAGCTATCCGTATCGGAAGAAACCGCGGGATGAACAACTCTTCCGTCTACACGCTTGTCGATGTGGACGGTGTGCTGACATATTGGGGACCGGTGATGATCAATGACGAGAAGCATTATATGTTTATTGTCGATAATGAGGATTGCTATTCCGCAAATGAAATCACAAAGCTTGCGGAGATCATCGAATTAGCCATCGGGATGTGGAAGTATACGCCGGAAAGAGATGCACGCGCGGAGCTGATCAAAGCACTGAAGCGCGGCAATAAAAGCCTGGCGTACAGTCTGCGCGAGGAAGCCGGTGTAAGGGGAGAAGAGATCCTCTGCGTTTTTTACGCGCAAGGCATCGAAACGCAGGAAGGCCAGGGAATCATCGCGGAATTTGAACAGCGGGAAAAGCTTCGGGTGATGAAGGTCACGGAAGGCGAAGAAACGTACGGGCTGATTCTGACGCCGCAGATCGGAAATGACGAAGATCTGGCAAGCCAGAGAAACAAATGCAACGACTTGTTCAACCGGCTCAAGGGACTGAACGCCGAAAGTCCGGTACACATTTTTAATGTATTGGGAATTGACGGGATCGAGAGTGCTGCGGATGCATACAATCTGATCGGGGAAACCTGGACACTGGCGCAGGGCGTTTTCCCGTACAAGCGAGTCTTCACAAAGTACGAGATGGTACTGGTGAGCAACTGCATCAATATTCAGATGCAGGGCAATTATGTAAAGAAAAATTATATGGATCTTTTGGAGCCGTTTAAGGAAGCCGGTGAAAACAAAGGGCGGCAGCTTTTGGAGACGCTGGAGACCTTTGTCCTGGATGCCGGTATGAACAGTGCGAAGACCAGTGAATTCATGGGGATTCATACGAATACCGTGCAGTATCGGCTGAAAAAGATTAATGATGTTCTGAGCGCGGAAATTACAGGAAACCGGGTTATCCCGGGGCTGACAATCGCGCTTGCTCTTAAAAGACTGGAAAAGGTTGTAAAATAGATGCAGCAGAAAACGGAACAAATAAAAATGCGGCGAAGATTTCGAAAAGCAGCGGCGATGGCAGTTTTCCTTGCGGCTGCTTTTTGCTGGTTGTGTCCGCCGGAGATTTCGGTTTCCTTCGCGGCGGAGGATCATCCGCCGCGTGTCATCGCACATGCCGGAGGAAGCGTGATGGGGTATGGTGCAACGGATTCGCTGGAGGCAGTGTCACAGTCTATCGAGGCAGGGTATACACTGATCGAGCTGGATTTCCTGATGACATCGGACGGCAGGATTGCCGTGGTACACGATTTCGGCCCGAATTGGACCGAGCGCTATTTGGGGATCCGCTTTGACGGGAGACCGACAGAGGAGGAATTTCTGAATCAGAAGATTTTAGGCCGTTTCACCCCGATGTCTTTTGGGATGCTGGCGGAACTTTTGGAGGAGCACCCGGAGGTGCGGATTGTTACGGACTGCAAAGAGGATTCCGTGGAGCTGCTTTGGCAAATCGCACATCAATATCCGGAATTCGTTGACAGGATCGTGCCGCAGATTTATTATTATTATCAATATGAGAAAGTAAAAGATATGGGATACGGAGATATTATCCTGACGCTTTACTCTATGAATCAGTGGAATCTTGAAGAGCTTCTCGATTTTGCGGAATCGCATCCGCTGTTTGCGGTGACGGCCGGCTTCGGAACGGAGCATGAGCGTATCGGGTATCGTCTCGCGGAAGAAGGATTCCGGGTGTATCTTCATCCGGTCAATGATTTCGAAGAGGCGGACAAGCTGCTGCGAAACGGGATTTACGGGGTGTATTCCAGTGTGCTGGCGCCGGATGAGCTGACAGCGGATGAAAGAAGCTTGTATCTGCTTGATCCGAAGAGCGGAAAACGGCTCCAGGATAGTACCTTAGAGGGAGGCGATGTCCGTGCGCTTTGGACGCTCCCGGTTCAAAACCGTTCCGGAGCGCAGGTGCAGTATCTGCTGGACGGGCTTCCGATTTCTCCGGCACAGCTTCGTCCGTGCGATGCGGGCGTTCATACGCTGACGCTTCGAAGCAGCGGGGCGCAGGAATTTGAAACGGATTACGCTCTTTATAAAAGTGAAGCGGGAGAGAGGGCAGGCTATCTGCGGATCACCGAGCAGAAGAATGCCTATCGCCTGAAGCGGCTTCGCCGGTATCCGGAGCTTTCGGGAAAGCTGGCATCCTGCCGGGATTTGACCGGGGCAGGGCGCTCGATCTTGTCCGAGTCGCTGATTTTGGCGGTCGGAGAGAGCGGGTACTATGACAGCGGGGTCTTAAAACAGTTCCGTTTCTCGGTGTACGACCTTGATGCACCAGTCTGGGATCGCAGCGGAAATGTAACGGTTCCCGAAGGGCTTGCGGGGCAGTTGAACGGCCGGGACTGCATTCGGTACAAAGAAACGCTCGTTTTCCTGCCAAGGGGAGTGACGCTTTCGGACAGTGAAAAAATGCGGCTTGCAAAGGCGGCAAAATATATATTTTATGATTGGAACAGAGCAAAGGAGGAAATCTATGCTGCTTGCATTTGATGTCGGGAACACAAATATCGTGCTCGGTGTATTCAAAGATGGAAAACTGATTCAGGACTGGCGTCTTGAAACGGACAATCAGAAAAGCGCCGATGAGTACGGAATGATTATCAATCAGTTGTTTCATTACGAAGGACTGAATCCGAAGGAAGTAGAGGATATTATTATTTCAACGGTCGTTCCTTCGGTGCTTTATACCTTGCAGCACTTGTCACGGAAGTATTTCGGACGCAAGGCAATCGTTATTGAACCGGGCGTAAAAACCGGACTCTTCATCAAATACGACAATCCGAAGCAGGTCGGCGCGGACCGGATCGTCAATGCGGTGGCGGCTTACACCAAGTATGGCGGACCGGCGATCATTATTGACCTTGGGACGGCAACGACCTTCTGTGCGGTAACGGACAAGGCGGAGTACCTCGGCGGCGCGATCGCACCGGGATTGAAAATCACTTCGGAAGCACTGGTTGAGAAGACTGCGAAGCTGCCGAAGGTCGAATTGGAAGAACCGGGTCATGTGATCTGCCGAAATACGATCCAGTCCATGCAGGCAGGGCTGGTGTACGGTCATATGGGACTTGTTGATTATGTCGTGCGCCGCATGAAAAAGGAGCTCGCCGAAATCTGCGGCAGTGATAAAACAGTCAAGGTGATCGCAACCGGCGGAATGGCCAGCATGATCGAGAACGGCGTAGACTGCATCGATATTGTAGACCGGGGACTGACGCTTGAGGGGCTGCGGCTTATTTACGAGAAAAACCGCAAAGAGCGGGAGCGCCGGAAAAGCTCAGAGAAGGACATGATGGACAGCGCGGAGCTTTGCGACCGTGTGCATGCGTAGACGGGAGAAGAACGGCATTTTATGAAGAAACAACTGCTAAAGATCGGGGATTTTGCACCGGAGAATCCCTTTTTTCTGGCACCCCTTGCGGGAATTACCGATGCTCCGACACGCAGGATCGCGCATGAGGCAGGCGCCGCTGTGACCTATTCGGAGATGATTTCAGGAAAAGGACTTCTTTACGGAGACCGGAATACAGAGCGGCTTCTGTCGATTTATGAAGATGAGGGTCCGGTTGCGTATCAGATTTTCGGATGCGAGCCGGATGTGATGGAGTATACCGCACGCACGCTTGCACCGCGGCGCAATCAGTGGATCGATATTAATATGGGCTGTCCTGTTCCAAAGGTGGTTCGGAACGGAGAAGGCGCGGCGATGATGAAAGATCCGGAACTGGTTTATGAGGTGGTGCGTGCTGCGGTCCGCGGCGCGCGAAACGGGGCGGCGGATATCGGAGCGGACCCGAAACCGGTGACGGTGAAGATTCGCAGCGGATTTACAGAGGAGACGAAAAACGCGGCAGAGGTTGCCCGTGCTGCGGAGGCGGGCGGGGCAGCGGCGATCGCGGTCCATGGACGGACTCGGGAACAGTATTACAGCGGCGGCGCCGACTGGGAGCAGATCACGAAGGTGAAAGAAGCCGTTTCCATCCCGGTAATCGGGAACGGCGATGTTTTTTCGGGGGAGGACGCCGTAAGAATGCTGCGGCAGACGGGCTGCGATTTCGTGATGATTGCCCGAGGCGCACTTGGGAATCCGTGGATTTTTCGGGAGGCGCTCGCGCTTTATCACGGACAGGACAAGCCGGAAGAGCCGTCTGTCAGAGAGCGGATTGAAACGTTGATCCGTCATTTTGATGACCTGGTCGCGTTAAAGGGGGAATATGCCGGTGTGCGGGAGATGCGGAAGCAAGTCGGCTGGTATCTGAAGGGCGTTCGGGGCGCGGCAGAGGTGCGGCGCAGGATCAATACGATCACGGACGAAGGGCAGTTTCGGAAGCTGCTTCTGGCATTCTTGGACCAATCGGAAAAGGCTGAAATAATCGGCAAAAAATCATGAAAAAGGGAAAGGGAAAAGAAAGAAAAGGAGAAAAATGATGAAGTATCAGAGTACAAGAGGAAGTGAAAAGAAACAGACCGCCGCCGGTGCGATCATCAAAGGCATTGCGGAGGATAAGGGCCTTTATGTGCCGGAAATGCTGCCGCACCTGCCGCTGCCGCTTCACGCAATGAAGGGAATGACTTATAAAGAAATCGCGGCGGCGATTATCGGAACATTTTTCGACGATTACGAAGAAAGTGAAATGAAATACTGCGTGGACGGTGCTTATGACGGTAAATTCGAAGCAAAGGATGTTGTTCCGATCGTAAAAGCCGGTGATGCGTATTTTTTAGAATTGTACCATGGCAGAACGGCCGCTTTTAAGGATATGGCGCTGTCTATTCTTCCGTATCTTTTGACGACAGCTGTAAAAAAAGAAAAGGAAGAGGCGAAAATCTGTATCCTCACGGCAACCTCCGGAGATACGGGGAAAGCTGCGCTGGAGGGATTTGCCGATGTGCCGGGAACGGAGATCATCGTATTTTTCCCGAACAAGGGTGTCAGTGAGGTGCAGGAGCGTCAGATGGTCAGCCAGGAGGGCGCGAACACGCACGTCTTCGCCATCAACGGCAATTTCGATGACGCGCAGACTGGCGTTAAAAAGATCTTTAATGATGACGCCTTTGCCAAGAAGCTGGCGGATGCGGGATGCAGACTTTCCTCGGCAAACTCGATCAACATCGGAAGATTGGTGCCGCAGGTCGCATATTATGTGTACGGATATGTAAAACTGCTGGAGCAGGGAGAAATAAAGGACGGCGAGGAGATCAATGTCGTGGTGCCGACCGGGAACTTCGGGAATATTCTTGCGGCATATTACGCAAAGCAGATGGGCGTTCCGATCGATCGCCTGATTTGCGCTTCCAATAAGAATAAGGTGCTTACAGATTTTATCAATACCGGAGTATATGATATCCGGAGGGAGTTTTATATGACGAATTCCCCATCCATGGATATCCTGATTTCAAGCAATCTGGAACGGCTCCTTTATCATTTATCCGGGAATGACGGCGGAAAGATCAAGGAACTGATGGATACCTTGGAGAAAGAAAAGGTATACGAGATCGACGATGTTATCAGGGCAGGCCTGAAGGATTTCTACGGAGGATTCTGTGATATCCGTGAAACCAACGAAGCCATCGGCAATATGTTCCGTGAGAATCAGTATTTGATGGATACCCATACGGCGGTGGCGTACAAGGTTTACGAGGACTATAAAAAAGAAACCGGAGATGAGAAGCCGGCCCTGATCGCATCGACGGCGAGTGCGTATAAATTTGCGGAAAGTGTCTGCGGAGCGATCGGTCTTCCGCTGCAGGAAAACGGATTTGCTGCGGTTCGGGCGCTTTACGAAACGACGGGAGTACCGGTTCCGGCAGGCCTGCGCGATCTGGAGGAAAAGAAAATTCGCCATACAGGCGTCATTGATGTGCAGGAGATGCCGGATGCGGTCTATGCTTCCGTGAAATAAGAAAAAGGAGACAGCGCACATGAAACAGATAATCATTGCGTCCCAAAACAAGCATAAAATACAGGAGATTGAAGCCATTACTTCGAAGTTCGGGATGGCACTCATTTCCAGAGGTGAGGCAGGGCTGCCGGATACAGAAATTGAAGAAGACGGTCAAACCTTTGAGGAAAATTCGTATAAAAAGGCGGCCGCGATCCTCCAAATGTCCGGGACAGCGACCATCGCCGATGATTCCGGACTGGAGGTTGATGCGCTTGGAGGCCGGCCGGGCGTGTATTCCGCCCGGTTTGCGGGGGAGCACGCGAGCGATGGGGAAAATAACGAAAAACTCCTTTCCCTGCTTCGGGATGTGCCTGATGAGGCGCGTACGGCAAGGTTTGTTTCGGTGATCACGATGCTCTTTCCGGATGGAGAGAAGATCGTCGCGCGCGGCGAATGCCCGGGAACAATCCTTCGAGAGGCGCATGGGGACGGCGGATTCGGTTACGATCCTTTGTTTGTGCCCGACGGATATGAAAAAACATTCGGGGAGCTTCCGGCAGAAGAGAAGAACAGAATCAGTCACCGTGCAAGGGCACTGGCAGAATTGGAGAAACAACTGCTATGTCGAAACAAAGAGTAATCGCCATACTGGCTTTCGGTTATCGCAAGCTCAACGATCCGTATTATCAGGGATTCGCGGCACAGGTCGCGTATTACCTTTTGCTTTCGGTTGTGCCGACCATTATCCTGCTTTCACAGATCCTCGGAATTTTTTCGATTTCAATCGAGGTGCTGAAGGATTGGATCGCGGAGACGATCACGCCGGATGCGGCAGGCATGATTTTAGAGCTGTTTGATTACGCGCCGTCCGGGGCAGTCAGCACGGTTTTTGTGCTGATCGTGCTCTGGTCGGCTTCGCGTGCGCAGTTTGCAATGTTTCGAATTACGAATTATACCTTCAGCGATGGTATTACGACAGGGCACGGATATTTTATCGACCGGATCCATTCGGTTGTTACCATGCTGATTACATTGTTTACGATGACCTTTGCACTGGTGGTGTTTGTTTACGGACAGGGAGTTTTGGATCTGCTCTTTTCCGCACTTCCCGGGAACAAGACATTTTTGGTGCATGTAAATCAGTTTTGGGTCTGGATGCGGTGGCCGGCGGCAATGGCGCTTTATTTTTTGATGGTGACGCTGAATTACTATATTCTCCCGATGCACCGGGTGCGTCTTCGCAGAGTGCTGCCGGGGAGTCTTTTGGCTTCGGTCGGAATGTTGGCTGTGACGGTTGTGTTCTCACAGTACCTGAATAGAACGACGGATTATGATATCATTTACGGTTCACTGGCTGCCGTTGTCGCGCTTCTGATTTGGTTTTACTTGATTGCATGGGTCCTCGGGCTTGGCGTGATTTTTAATAAGGCCTGGGCAGACAGCCGGGCGTAGTCGAAATACCAAAGTGCCGATTGTGTACAAAAAGTGTAAAGATGAGAGCAGAAGCTGTCTTTTTTTGAGAAAATGTGCTATAATGGCATATGTGTTAGGGGAAGAGCTTGTTTTCATGTGCGGACACCTGCGCGGTGTGTGTTGTGTATGAAAGAAGCGTTTTTCATGGAACAAGAGATCGTTTTTACTCAAGAGGTGCTTTTCTTAGCAAAAGCATATATGACTGCTTGGCCGGCTGCAGAGATTGCGGCGGAACTGGCTGCGGTGACTTTTTGTGTTGCTGCGATTTCAACGCTGGAGCAGCGTTCGAATCGGCAGCATTTTTTGTGCGGTGAAACTAATCTGATGACGGCAATTTCGGGATTTGCGGGCCTTTCGGAGGCGGCAGAGCACGCGAAAAATCAAATGACGCTGAAGCTGGTCCATGACATTAAAACACCGATTTTTAATATTGCCGGACTTTTGAAGCTGGTCCGGAAAGAAAAATGTCTGGAAAAAGAGACTTGCCGATGTCTGGACGGTCTGGAGCTTTCTGCGGGGCATCTTCAGCGTCTCTTGAGTAATATGCTGGAATTTTCGCGCCTGGCGGACGATGGGCAGGCGCGGCAGGAAAAAACCTTTGTGGCAGAAGAGCTTGTCGAGGACTGTGTCCTGATGGTAAAAGGACAGTTTGTTGATAAAAAGACAAAATTCTGTCTGGATTTTCCGAAGGGCGAAAGGAAGACGGCCCGTGGTGATGAATTCGCAATGCGGCAGATTTTGATGAACCTTCTGACGAATGCCGTAAAATTCACGCCGGAAGGGGGAACCGTAACGGTCCGGCTGCGCAAGGTGCCGATTGTGTGCGGCAAAGTGCGCTATGTCTTTGATATTGAGGATACGGGAGTCGGAATCAGCAGCGAATTTCAGAAGCGTATTTTTGAGCCATACGCCCAGGAAAATCATAAAGTCGGCGGGAGAGGAGTCGGTCTTGGACTTGCAATTGTGAAAGAATATGTGGATCAGCTTGGAGGAAGCATTCGGATCAAGAGCAGCCTCGGACAGGGAACCTGCTTTACATGCATTATTCCGCTGGATAAAGGGGAAAGCTGCGAAACGGAGGAAAAAGAAAAAACATTCGTTCCGGTCGATGTGCGTACGAATCTCCGAGGAATGAAAGTGCTTCTCGCGGAGGATGATCCGATCAGCCGGGATGTTATGCGGCGTATTGTAGGAGAATGGGGTGCTTCGGTGGTTGCCGTTGAAAACGGAAAGCAAGCCGCCGAAATTTTCAAAGCATCGCGGACGGTCGGTTTTGACGCGGTCCTGCTGGATCTTGTGATGCCGGTGATGAACGGGATCGAGGCAGCATCGCAGATCCAAATGATTCAAATGGAAAGGCACAGCAATGTGCCGGTTTTGATTTTATCGGGAAATGAGTCGGAGCGTGATCGGACGGCGGCGCTTCAGGCCGGTGCGGAGGCCGTACTGATGAAACCGGTAAATTACGGACGGCTGCAGCTGCTTTTGGAGGGAATTCGGCTGCGTAAAAGGGCGAGTGCATAAGGGAATGGATTGCTTTTGCAGGGAAAAGTATGTATAATAGAGGAAATGCAGGGGGCAGAGCGAAAGGAAAAAGTAGAATCAAATGAAAACAGAGCGTGTGATAGCGGCGTATCTCAGCTGTACGGGGACGACCCGAAAAATTACGGAGCATATCGCGGCGGCTGCTGCGGAGAAGCTTTCAGCGGAATACGCGGTATTTGATTTTTCTCTCCCAAAAGAGCGGGAGACCGTATTTCAGTGCGGAGAGGGCGATTTGGTCAGTTTTGGGACACCGGTATACGCGGGCCGGGTTCCGAATCTGTTCCTGCCGTACCTTCGGGAAAAGCTCGAGGGCGGCGGTGCGCTTGCCGTGCCGGTCGTACTGTTCGGAAACCGTAATTTTGACGATGCACTGGCGGAGCTTCGGGACCTTCTGGAAAAGGCCGGGTTTCATACAATTGCTGCGGGGGCATTTGTAGGGGAGCATTCCTTTTCGTCCGTTCTCGGTAAAGGGAGGCCGGATGCTGAAGATTTGGAGCAGGCGGGGAGATTGGCGGAGCTTTCGGTTTCCCGGGCGCGGATGTTCGGGGAGCAAGGAGAACGCGTCCTGTCTCCGGTGCCGGTTCCGGGCGCGTCGCCGCAGGAAGTGTATTACACGCCGCGTGACCGTTACGGAAAATCCATCGATATCCGGAAGGTAAAGCCGAAAACGGATGAGGCAAAGTGCCGTGCCGCTTCGGGCTGCCGGATCTGCGCAGAAATCTGCCCGCTCGGGGCGATTGATCCTGCCGATCCGACAAAGGTGCCTGGAGTCTGCATGAAATGCGGCGCCTGCATCAAACGATGTCCCGTGCAGGCAAAGTATTATGATGATCCTGGGTATCTCTATCACAAGACCGAGTTGGAGGAGCTCTATGCTCGCCGCGCGGACAGTGTGATTTATTGATTGTTAAGATTTTTGTAAGAAACGGCAGTGGAGTTTCGTAAGAATTCCCGGTTATGATAAAGGAGCAAAAGGGAAATGCACCTTCATAACCGGGATTTTTTCGGATGGACCGGATGATGAAGCGTAGTGGAAGAAAGGCAGTGCAG
>CAKQWL010000223.1 GCA_934278965.1 uncultured Clostridia bacterium
CTCCTCGGTGTACCGCTCGGAGTGCTGTGCGCGGTCTATATCGCCAAAATCGCACCGCCGAAGATCGGAGGTGCCGTGCGTACGGCAGTGGAACTCCTTTCGGGGATTCCGTCGGTCATTTACGGTCTGGTTGGAATGATCCTGATTGTGCCGTTCGTCCGGGAGACCTTCCACCTGCCGGACGGCGCGAACCTCTTCTCGGCGATTCTGGTCCTTACCGTGATGATCCTGCCTTCTGTCATCAGTGTGTCAGAAACGGCGATCCGTGCGGTGCCGAAGGAGTTTGAAGAAGCCTCTTTGGCGCTTGGGGCAACGAAGATCGAAACGGTCTTTAAGGTCGTGCTCCCGGCGGGTCGAAGCGGCGTCCTGGCATCGATCGTACTCGGGATCGGCCGTGCCATCGGAGAAGCGATGGCTGTCATGATGGTCGCCGGGAATGTGCCGAATATGCCGGGTATTTTCCAGAGTGTGCGGTTCCTGACAACGGCGGTGGCAAGTGAGATGTCCTATGCGTCCGGATTGCAGCGGGAGGCGTTGTTCTCCATCGCGCTGGTCCTGTTTTTCTTTATCCTGATCATTAATCTGGTATTGAATCTGGTTGTAAAGAAAGGGAAAGGGTGATGAAATTGAATGAAAAAATTTCGATGCGAAGAAGAATTTACGCGGCATCCCTTCGCCTTTTGATGTATACAGCCGCAGCTGTGATTCTGACGATTTTGATCGGAATTATCGGATATATTCTTTTCCGCGGCATCGCGGGGATTTCGTGGGAGTTCCTGAGTACAAAGCCAAGCTTTTTGAGAGGAACGGTGGGAATCTTTCCGAATATCCTGAATACCGTATACATCATCTTCATGACGCTGATCATTGTGCTTCCGCTTGGGGTTGGAGCGGCTGTTTACATGAATGAATACGCAAAAGGAGGAAGGGCGGTACGCGTACTGGAGCTTGCGACCGAGACGCTGGCCGGCATTCCGTCGATTATCTACGGCTTGGTCGGAATGCTGATTTTCGTGCAGTTCTTTTCACTCGGAACGAGCTTATGCGCCGGGGCACTGACGCTTGTTGTCATGACGCTTCCGGTCATCATTCGAACGACACAGGAAAGTCTCAAGACCGTTCCGGCAAGCTACCGGGAAGGCTCTTTGGCGCTGGGGGCCGGGAAATGGTATATGATCCGTACCGTGGTGCTGCCGTCCTCGGTGGACGGAATTGTGACTGGCTGTATTTTGGCAGTCGGAAGAATTGTCGGCGAAAGCGCGGCGCTTCTTTTTACCGCGGGTATGGCCAATGAGATCATCGCGCTGAAGGACGCGGCGGCCCCGGGAAGCGCGGGCTCGACGCTGACGGTAGCGCTTTACATGTACGCAAAAGAGCGGGGAGAATTTGATATCGCGTTTTCGATCGCGGTGATTCTGCTGCTTTTAACATTGACGGTCAATCTAACGGCTAAAATTGCGGGAAGGACGCTGAATAAAGAAAGGAAAAAATGATGAAAGAGATTATTAAAGCGGAAAATCTGAATCTCTGGTACGATGCGAATCAGGCATTGAAAAGTATCTGTCTGGCGATTCCCGAAAAGCGGATCACCGCATTGATCGGGCCGTCCGGGTGCGGTAAATCAACCTTTCTTAAGACATTAAACCGGATGAATGATTTAGTGCCCGGATGCCGAATTGAGGGGAAGGTTACACTGGACGATGTGGATATTTACCGAGATATTGATGTGAATCTTTTAAGAAAGCGGGTGGGAATGGTTTTTCAGAAACCGAACCCGTTTCCGATGAGCATTTATGACAATATTGCCTATGGACCGCGGATCCATGGGATTCGCGCAAAGGTCAAGCTGGATGAGATTGTGGAGCGTTCGCTTCGTCAGGCGGCAATTTGGGAAGAGTGCAAGGACCGCTTGAAGAAAAGTGCGCTCAGTATGAGCGGGGGCCAGCAGCAGAGACTTTGCATTGCGAGAGCGCTGGCTGTGGAACCGGAGGTACTTTTGATGGATGAGCCGACTTCCGCGCTGGACCCGATTTCGACTTCTCAAATCGAGGATCTGGCGGTAGAGCTTCGGGCGAAGTATACGATCGTCATGGTGACGCACAACATGCAGCAGGCGGCGCGTATTGCGGATAAAACCGCGTTCTTCCTGCTGGGAGAAGTGATTGAATTTGATGATACACAAAAAATGTTCTCCAATCCGAAAGATCAGAGAACAGAAGATTATATCACAGGGAGGTTCGGATGATGAGAAACCGTTTTGATGAACAGCTTGCGCGGCTTGATACCGAGCTGATTACGATGGGGGCACTCTGTGAAGAGGCCATTCGCGGCGCATCGGGATACCTTCTTTGCGAGAAGGAACATGAAAAGGAAAGTGAAGAGGAAGTCGCGGAAACGGATCGGCAGATTGACCAAAAAGAACGGGATATTGAAAATCTGTGCATGCAGCTGCTCCTGCAGCAGCAGCCGGTGGCGCGGGACCTGCGTGTGATCTCTTCCGCACTGAAAATCATTTCGGATATGGAGCGGATCGGTGATCAGGCGGCCGATATTTCGGAAATTATTCCATTTATTAAGGGAACGCCGTTTTCCGGCAGGACACATCTTGCGGATATGGCGGAGGCGACGATCCGTATGG
>CAKQWL010000224.1 GCA_934278965.1 uncultured Clostridia bacterium
GACCTCGGTGTGTGTTCGTATCTATTCAAGGATTTTTCCATCATCGCGTAGCTTTTTCTCAAAGCAGTACAGCATTTGAAACAGGCTCTCTTCTGACATCTCATCCTTTGAGATTTTAATCCACGTCCGCGCCAACTGTCACACAGCCATCTTCCGTCACACCGAGCACCTTTGCCCCGCGGGCACGCAATTTTTGAATATATTCCGCCAGTTCCACCGGGATCTCTTCTCCCGGACAAGCGATCGGAATCCCCGGCGGATACGGAATGATAGAGGACGCACAGATCCTTCCGCCGGCTTCCCGGAGCGGGACGCGTTCTTTGCGCCGCGGCACTGCATGCAGGCGAAGTGTCCCGAAATCCGGGTATTCACTTTCGCATCGTTTATTTGCGATAAGCTTTTCATAGCCGCTTTCACCGTCCTCGCGGGAACTCCTGTCATAGGCACGCGCGATTTCCGAAAGCGCCGCAAGGAGCTTTTCGTAATCGTTTCGGACATTCCCAATCCCGGTCATACACATCACGATATTTCCGGTCACGAGCTCTGTATAGATTTTCCGCTTCCGAAGCTCCGCATCCAGCATGTCTCCGGACAGCCCGATCCGGCTCATATCCAGATTGAGTTTGGTACCGTCAAAGACCCCTCCGCTCGTTTTCATCACCGTAAGTCCTCGAATTTTTCCGGCCTCTTCGGAGAAATATTGAAGATTCTCTTCCCATCCCGCAAAAAGTTCTCGGCCGTTCTTTCTCAGAATCTCTGCATTCATTTCCAGCGAAGCCATCAGCAGGTAGGACGGGCTTGTGGATTCTACCATTTGCAGGCGGTCCTCTAACAAGCTCAAGTCAACCCGATCGGAATTCACATTCATGACAGCGCTCTGTGTAAAGGACCCGAGGGTCTTATGAATCGAATTGATGGTAATATCCGCACCCTGCTCCTCTGCGGATTGCGGAAATAAACCCGAATCCCGGCAGAATTCCGAGAAAAAGCGAAGATGAGCACCGTGGGCCTGATCGACAATCAGGATTTTTCCGGCTTGATGCACCGCCTCGGCAATACTCTGAATGTCCGAGCAGATCCCGTAGTAATTTGGGGACGGCAAAATAACAGCCTCCGCATCCGGATTCTCGGAAAGCAGACGTTGGATCTCCTCCGCAGAAAGTGCCCCGGAAATACCGTATTCCGGGATCAGTTCCGGATAAGCATAGACGGGTTCTGCTCCTCCGAGCGTCAGCGCATTAAAAACGGATTTGTGGCAGTTTCGCGCCAAAATCAGCTTTTTCCCTTTCGGTACAGCGGCCATGACCGCTGCCAAAATCCCTCCGCTTGTTCCGTTCACCAAAAGATACGACTTCCTCACGCGATACAGCGCCTCGTATTTTTTCATCACGGCGAGAATCACATCTTCCGCCTGAAACAGATTGTCGGCGCCGTGGATTTCCGTAATATCCGCAGAAACCATCCGATCCAAAAAATCACCGTATCCGGCTCTGCGATAAAAGGCCTCTCCCTTATGCCCCGGCATATGAAATGCCGTTGGCTGCTCCTGCATATGCTCCGTCAGAAAATCCAAAAGCCCTCTTTCTTTTCTTTCCCTTTCCACGCTCCTTCTCCTTCCTTTCTCCTCCATCCCGCCTCGGATCCTTCCGCCGGGATAATTATGAAAAGCGCTCCGACAAGATGCCGAAGCGCTTCTTTTTACCCGGATGATAGAACCGTTTTATTTCTTTGTGATGACATCGATTCCCATGTACGGGCGGAGAACTTCCGGAACGACTACGCTGCCGTCTTCCTGCTGATAATTCTCGAGAATCGCCGCTACTGTTCTCCCGACTGCCAGTCCGGATCCATTCAGTGTATGAACAAATTCCGGCTTGCTGCCCTTTTCGGACGAGCGGAAACGAATGTTGGCCCGTCTCGCCTGGAAGCTTTCAAAATTACTGCAGGAGGAAATCTCAACATATCGGCCGTAGCTCGGCATCCAAACCTCGATGTCGTAAGTCATCGCCGACGAGAACCCGAGGTCACCGGTTGAAAGGCGTACCACTCTATATGGGATCTCAAGAAGCTGCAGTACCTTTTCCGCTGCCGCTGTCAGTGTTTCCAGCTCTTGATAAGAAGTTTCCGGTTTTACAAATTTGACAAGCTCGACCTTGTTGAACTGGTGCTGGCGGATCAGACCTCTTGTATCTCTTCCGGCCGAACCAGCCTCCGCACGGAAGCACGGTGTATACGCCGTATAATAGATCGGAAGCTCTGCCTCATCGATAATTTCCTGTGCCCGAAGATTGGTCACCGGCACTTCCGCGGTCGGAATCAGGAAGAAATCCTTCTGCGGCACATAAAACATATCTTCTTCAAACTTCGGGAGCTGCCCTGTGCCGGTCATCGCTGCGCGGTTTACCATAAACGGCGGCAGGATTTCCGTAAATCCATGTTCTGTTGTATGAAGATTCAGCATGAAATTGATCACCGAACGCTCCAGACGGGCACCGAGACCTTTGTATACCGTAAATCTCGTTCCGGAGATCTTCGCTGCTCTCTCAAAATCAAGGATATCCAGATCGGTTCCGACATCCCAGTGCGCTTTATACTCAAACCCGAACTCCCGCGGAGTCCCCCATTTGCGAAGCTCCACATTGGCGCTGTCGTCCTCGCCTACCTGCACATCTTTATACGGAGTGTTCGGCACAGAAAGAATCGCGAGCTGCAGCTCATCCTCAATTGCACTGAGCTGTCCGTCCAATCCTTTGATTTTCTCGGAAAGCTCTTTCATATCCGCCATCAGCTGAGAAACATCCTTGCCCTCCTTCTTCATCGCCGGAATCAGCTTAGAATCCTGATTCTGCCGATTTTTAAGCGCTTCGACCTCCGCAAGGACCTCACGCCTTTTTTCGTCCAGCTCTTTTACCCGGCCGATGCCGAAATCACCTTTCAAACGGGATTCTACCGATTTTTTGACGCCTTCGTAATCTTCTCTGATTCTTTTTATATCCAACATGTCTTACACCTCCCAAAGTATTTTAAAAAAGATTTTTCTTGTAGGTAATATACATTTCTGCCAGCTGTTCTACCGATTTCTGCATTTCAATCTGCAGCTTGGAAGCTTTTTCATAATCTCCGCTGTCCAGCGCGTCACGAACGCTGCTGAGCAGACACCGCTCCCGCATACTGTCCTTTCCGATCAGCTTTCGTTTCAGATCGATCTCAAGCCACCTTTGAATATCGAGATTGGTGCAATCCTCGTCATCGTGCAGCTTCACGCATCGCCGTACAACCTCCATATTGTTCGGAATGATCCGGTCATGGAGTTCCGTTGCCCACTGCGACACGGTCGCTTCCCGGTAGGAAGCAAGCGTCATATCGTTCATTACACCGTCCGCCTTAAATACCTTCAGCTTCTCCGGATAAAGATCAAATGCCCGGATCTTTTCCCAAACGGTCATCGGCGCTCTGCCGAACAGACGGCTGCGCTCTTCTTCACTGAACTCTTCGAATACCTCGCGCTCGCTGCGGTATTCGCGGTCTTTTTCCAGATAAAAATCTTCCTCGCCGTATTTTTTTGAAATAGACGCCAGGAGTTCTGTCGGCGTCTTTTCTTTTTCGAGGCTGGCACGGATCCCGTCCAGCATCGCAAGATAGCTCGCCGCGATAACCAGATAGGTATTGCTCTTCGGATTCGGTGCACGAAGCTCAAAGCGGGTTGCCAGCGGATTTCCGAGCTCTCGTACCAGTCCGATCAGCACGGTACGGTTTCTGGACGGTTTTTCCACGGAATGCCCAAGCGATGTAACGATACACACCGGAGCTTCGTATCCCGGTTTCAAACGGTTCAAGCTGTCATTGGACGCACTGACAAACGGGTTGATCACTTCGTAATTCTTGAGAATACCGAGAAGAGCCCCGAAGCCGATCGGGCTTAAAAATTCATTCTCTCGCCCCGAGAAAAGGTTGATCTTCCGTCCGTCCTTCAGCTTTGCCGCAACACCAAGGTGCGTATGCTCGCCGCTTCCCGCAACGCCGGTCATCGGCTTCGCCATAAAGGTCACATCCAGCCCGTGCGCGCGGAATACATCCTTGACGATGTATTTCACCATATTTTCGTTATCCGCCGCCTGAAGGGCTTCTGCATACTTCCAGTCGATTTCAAGCTGCTCCATGATATGGTCATAATCCCCGGAATGCCCCATCTTCGCCTTGACGCCGCCGACCTCTTTATGACCCATTTCCATTTCAAATCCGTAATTCTGAAGGATCAAAAGGGATTTCTCCAGCGCCGTCCGAACCGGTCCGATCGTCCGCTTCCAATACTGCTCTTTTAAGGTCTGCGCGGTCGAAAGCTGCTCCCGGTCCGCCTCATCGTCCGGGGTCTTCACCCAGAATTCCAGTTCCGTTGCGCAGGTCAGGCTGAGATCCTCGATCTCGGACACGCTGTCGATCGGCAGATATTCGAAGATATACGGATTCTCCCGCAGAATTTGGTAAAGATCCCGTTTGAAGTTTTTCACTGCGTCCCGAAGAATAACTCTGGACCCGACCTCCGCCGTATCGTTGTGTACCAGAAACGAGGGAAGCCGGAGCGTCCCTACCGGGAGCCCCGTCTTCGTATCGACATGATTGTAATTATAATCTACATACCAGTTGACACTGGTGTCCGGAATAATGTCTACCTTGGCATTATTGAGGTCTGCAATTTTCGGAAGCACTACAGAACTGCCGTCTGTCTGCACGCCGTGCGTCAGGAATTTTTCCATCCCGTCGAGAAAGGTCTCAACCGGAATCTTTTCATCCGTGTCATGGCCTCCTACATCAACCCCTACGAGAGAAACAAACTTTACCTCCGGGTGTGCTTTCAGCACGGAAGCAATCTCTTCAGGCCTGTGTGCGTCCGCCGGGATGTTAAAAAGCATTTTGTCAAATTCAAAATCAAGCATCCTATCCCCTCTTTTCTTTGCCGTCATTGGCTGATCTTTTCATTTTTTGTATTCCGCCTTATTCCGCCAGCTGGTTCAGATAACTTTCCAGCTGATCGAGATACTCTCCGTATTTCGACCAGTTTCCGCTCTGCATCGCTGCCTGTGCGTTATCGAAGGCTTCATTCGCTTTTGTGATAAGTTCGGTCTTCGTCAGCTGCGACGGATCATCGGAAGATGTCGGTGTCTGAATGCCGCCGGCGGAGCCGTTCTGTCCGAACAGGGACGCCAGTGCTTCGGCAAGCGTTTCCTCGTAAGCAATCTTGTCATTGTAAGCAACAATAACACGCTTGACCTCCGGAATTGCCGAATTCGATGCCTCAAGGTACACCGGCTCAACATAGATCAGCGAATCCTCGATCGGGATGACGAACATATTTCCTCTTGTATAAGTCGAACCGGAAGAATTCCACAGAGAGAACTCCTTGGAGATCTCGGTATTCTGGTCAATCTGCGCTTCGATCTGCATCGGTCCGTAAGTGATCTTACTCTTCGGCAGCTGATACAGCACCAGTTCTCCGTAATGCTCCCCGTCATTCCGCGCGACAAGAAGACCCATCATGTTGTCCTTATCTCTCGGTGTGTACGGCAGAGTATTTACGAATTCCTCCGTGCTCTCGCCCGGAAGCTTCATGATGTAGTAATTCGGTGTCATCGGCTGCTCTTCCGTACCGTAGATTTCATTGGAAATATCCCACAGGTCCTCGCCCTGATAGAATACATTTACATCCTCCATGTGATAACGGGCATAGATGTTCGCCTGAATCTTGAAGAGGGTATTCGGATAACGGATGTGTGAGCGCAGCGACTCCGGCATTTGATCAAAGTCCTTGAACAGCGCCGGATAAATCTTCTTCATCGTAGCCGCAATCGGATCGGTACCATCCACAATGTAGTAATCCGTCGTTCCGTTGTAAGCGTCGATCACAACCTTAACGGAGTTTCGAATATAGTTTACTTTGGAGGCTTCATCGTACGGCTCCGAATACGGATAATTATCCGAGAGCGTATACGCGTCGATAATCCAGTAAAGCTTGCCGTCCGCTGTTACGATATACGGATCGGAATCATAGGAAAGGTAAGGCATGAGCTGCTTTACTCTCTCGTTGATATTCCGATTGATCACGATTCTGGAGTCGCTCGAAATATTCGTCGATACCAGAAGCTTCAGTGACCGCTCCCGAATCGAGAACATCAGGCGGTTCAGCGGATTCAGATTGATTCCGGCATTGCCCTCGTAGGTCGCGTACATATTGCTGCTGCCGTCCGGATAATCGAACTCTTTTTCATTGGTTTTTACGAGAATATAATTGTTGGTGAGCTCTCCGAAATAGATTTCCGGACGGTCGATCGTAATTTCCGCAACCTGGGAAACCGGCGGAATACTGTCGATCATCATGTCCGGCTGGCCGGAGCTCGTCACCTTATCGACTCTGGAAAGAGTCACACCATAGCCGTGCGTGTATTTCAGGTGCTTATTGAGCCATTCCTGCGAAATCTTGGTCTCGTCAATTTCTCTTGCCGAGAGGAACACCTGTGTATATTCTCCGTTAATCATATAACGGTCCACATCTGCGTCCGTAAAGGTGTAATACTGACGAATCGCCTGGGTCTGATTATAGAATTTTTCCGTCGGCTCGTAGTCGTTGATCCGGATATTATTGATCGTTTCCATGTTGTTCTCGATATCCGTAATAGTCAGATTGTCCGCCGCCGAAAACTCTTTTGTATCCACCGCATCCAGCCCGTATGCCATCTGCGTGAAGGCGATATTTCTTTCAAGGTATTTGCTTTCCTTGTTGATTTCATCCGGTGAAACGATGAAATTCTGTACCAGTACCGCGGCTCCACCTCCGCAAAGTCCGACCAATACCATGATGAGCGGCACCACCAGCACCGTTCTTAATTTATTTTTGCTCACGCCGACAGCAAAGAATACCGCCGCAAGCAGCGAAAGCACCGCAAGAACCCGATAAACCCACAGCGTGATATTTACATCGGTATAACCCGCTCCGTAGAGGACACCCGTGCCGGAATGCAAAAGGCTGTACTGACGCAGGAAGAAGTTTAATCCGAGCATCAGGAAGAAAATAATTCCGAGAAGCACAATCTGGCGTTTTGCAATGCCGACAAACTGGCGGAAATTGCGGTCGTCAAATCTTTTCTTCGGCTTTCTCGCACGGTTCATCCCATTGCGGAATCCGCGAATGCTGTCCATCGCTTCCCGGATAGTCTCTCCCATCGTCGGGCCTTCAAACGGATAATCCTTGTCTTTTCCGGTTCTCGTTTCCGGTCCGTAATACCGCTGCTCTGTTCCGTCAAAGCGGTCTTCGTCCGGAACCTCTTCAAAGATCTGAGGGCTCCGCACCGACAGAAGCACCGAGTAATAGAGCACTGTTGCAATCACGAAAATGATGATCGCTCCAATGATCATTTCATTCATCCGCTGGATGAAGTCCAGCTTGAAAATGTAGAAGGAAATATCGTGTCCGAACAACGGATCGTCCACGCCAAAGTCCGTACTGTTGAAGAACTGGAGCGCGTACCACCACAGATTATTCATCACCGCCGCCGCAATGAAACCGGAACCGATGATCGCAATCGCCCAACCGGCAAGCTTCAGCTTGCGTTCGTCCGGAATTTCGTTGGATTCGATTTTACTGTAATAACCTTTTTTCAGTATCTTCATATAAAGGATGAGGAACACCATCATCACCACGAATGTCGGTATTCCGAGTTTCAGCTGTGCGAACAGCTGCGTAAAGAACACACTCACGTAAGAGAGTTCTTTGAACCACAGGAAGTCGGTAATAAATCCGATCAGTCCCATGAAAGCAAGAATCAGAAGAAGTACGATAATGATGATCCATTTTGCTTTCGTGCTTTTCTTTCGTTCCAAATTAGATTGCCTCCTTTTTTTCTTTCATCTTTTTCTTTTATCGATTTTGTTTTGTCGATTAAAATTTATAGTAATCTACAATCAGCAATTTTCCCTCTTGTGGCTCCATGTAATACACCCAGTTGTACTCATCCGTTGTAGTCTTACTGCCGCTTGTCGTTTGAATGACTTCATGCGACCAAACATAATATCCTTTCTCGTCCTTTCGGATTTCTCCGATTGCGAGAGACTCAAAAGACTTCTTGACTTTTTTTCGAAAAGCCGCGCAGTTCTTGTAAGCCGTGCTTCCTTCTTTCAAAACGGAATGAAAAATCGCGTCATTTCCGTCATTCACATAATCAATCCATCCCGAGTCAAAAGCAATCAGCGTCTTGACCGCCTCGCGGTCCACATAGGAAACGCCGCTGCTTCCATCCGAAAGAATATTATCTTCGAGCGGAACGGTATCGTAAATCTTTTTATTGCTGTACCGGGCAGAGGAATCGTATTTCAGGTCCGGGTCTGCCGTAATTGCCGTAATATTTTGATTGCAGGCCGCCGCCGCTTCCATCAGGATTCCGATTTTATCCTCCGCCGGCATAAGGTCAATCGCTTCATTGAGCGTGTCCGAGGAAGCGTTCGGTGTCTGCGGGTTTTCCGTTTTTGTTTTATCTTGTTCACTTTCGTCTTCGGTATCTTTTTGCCCTTTGGAAAAAAGCATCTCCGAAAACTTTGCGGTTTTGTCGCTGATAAAAGCCGCCGCCTTGCTGTCCGGCGCGAGATAACGAATTCCGAGAATTGCAAGTTCCGCCAAAAGAATGATGATGATGATCGTCAGAACCGTACTCAGGATCTTTCCCTTTCGGCCTTCCTCCGCAGTTTCCGCCTCTGTAC